>DATGXM010000475.1:0-15136 GCA_035298985.1 Azonexus sp.
CGCAATTCAAGTCGTCGCCGGACTTCGTCAAGGTCGCCCAGGGGTTCGGCATGGCCGCCGTCGATCTCGACCAGGCCGCCAATCCTTGCGCCGCGCTGATGGAGGCCATCACCCGACCCGGGCCGTGCCTGATCCACGCCAGCATCGATGCCGAACAGAAGGTCTATCCCATGGTGCCGCCGGGCGCCGCCAACCGCGACATGATCGGAGCCTGAACATGAATGCCGCCAACCGCCACGAACAACAGGCACTGTCCCGCGCCGTGCTGGAAATCGACGTCAACAACCACGCCGGCGTGATGTCCCACGTCGTCGGCCTGTTCTCCCGCCGCGCCTACAACGTCGAGGGAATTCTCTGCCTGCCGCTGGGCGACGCCAGCCGCAGCCGCATCTGGCTGCTGGTCAACGAGGACCAGCGCTTGCCGCAAATGATCAAGCAGGTGGAGAAACTGGAGGACGTTATCGGCATCCGTCGCCACAACGCCGACCATGCCGTGTTCCAGAACCTGGAAAACTTCTTCCAGGTCTGAAACGAGCGATCAGGAAGCTGCCGGGGACCCCCGGCACTTCCGCTTGTAGTCGTGGATCAGCTCGAGCTCTTCGTCGCTGATCGACTCGAAGCGCAGGCCGACCAGGCGCAGGTTGCCGATCCGGCGCAGCCGCATCACGCTGACGTAGGCTTCGATCCGGCCGCCGAGGTCAGGCGATTCGATGCGGCAAATGCCGACTTCGCCGCTGGGCTTGCCGCCCAGGATGCTGGCGTCGATCAGGACGCCGACACCGGACACCGAGATATCGGCAGCCGGCAGGGTCAGGGTTTGCCCGCCGAGGGTGAGACAGACCTCTCCTTGCAGGCGAACACGAGAAGCTCTGCGGCGTTCTTTCACGGTACTCTTCCAATCCGGTTGGCGGGCTACCATTTTCCCACGAGCGATGGCCGTCCGTACAGAAAGCCAGGCGCTGGCGAGGTAAAGCTTCGCAAAGGTCCACCTCCCAAGCCGTCGGCATAATCCGCAATCCCTTGACGGATCAATGAATTACCCACTCATTGACCCAAATCAAAAAGGGCTCATCGGAAATGGCGGAAAGTGTCGCCACTTTTGCCAACGCCGTATCCTGCCGGAATGGGCTGTTGGTGCCGGGATACAGCCTGCGGCATAGTACCGACGGCAACCAAAATTATTACGTACTGGAGAACCGACATGCCGATCATTTGGGAGAGCAAGCTCGATACGGGAATCGACGTTATCGACCACCAGCACAGGAGAATCGTCGATTACATCAACGATCTCGAAATCGCCAAGACCAAGGGCGACAAGGCCATGGTCACCGACGTCATCGAGCAGTTGATCGACTACACGCAGTCGCACTTCGGCTTCGAAGAGTCGATGATGGAAGAGGCCGGCTACAAGTTCATCAAGCCGCACAAGAAGGTCCACGAGCTGTTCATCAAGCGGGTGACCGAGTTCACCATCCGTGCCGCCAAGGGTGAGGACATCGCCGACGAGCTGCATTCCATGCTCGCCAAGTGGCTGATCAACCACATCGCCAGCGAAGACCGCGACTACAGCCCTACCGTCAAGCTGATGGTAGGCCAGGGCGCCGCCGCCCCAGAGCAAGCCGTCGCCGAGCCGGCGGCCCGCCCCGGCTTCATCTCGGGTCTGCTCGGCCGCTTCTTCCGCTGACCAGTGAGCCGTCGAAAAGCGCCACGGCACTGCCGGGCGCTTTTCACTCTGTTGTCCCTTGACCACTTGCTGGCAAGGCACATCAAATCGGCATGCGCCGGCCAAGGCTATACTTCGGCCCATTGCATCCCGAAGCCGAATCATGACCCACAGCATCGACTGGCAAAGCGCCCACGCCTATTCCGACATCCGCTACGAAGTCGCCGAAGGCATTGCCAAGATCACCATCAACCGGCCCGAGCGCCGGAACGCCTTCCGCCCGGAGACCGTCAAGCAACTGATCGACGCCTTCCACCGCGCCCACCACGACAACGCCATCGGCGCCATCATCCTGACCGGTGCCGGCGACGAAGCCTTCTGTTCCGGCGGCGACCAGAAGGTGCGCGGTGACGAAGGCTATATCGACGAAGGCGGCACCCCGCACCTCAACGTCCTCGACCTGCAGATGCAAATCCGCCGGCTACCGAAGCCAGTGGTCGCCATGGTCGCCGGTTTCGCCATCGGCGGCGGCCACGTCCTGCACCTCGTCTGCGACCTGTCGATCGCCGCCGACAATGCCCGCTTCGGCCAGACCGGCCCGCGCGTCGGCAGCTTCGATGCCGGTCTCGGTGCCGGGCTGCTGGCGCGCACCATCGGCCTGAAACGCGCCAAGGAAATCTGGCTGCTCTGCCGCCAGTACGACGCGGCGACCGCCCTCGACTGGGGACTGGTCAATGCCGTGGTCCCGGTCGACCAGCTGGAAGAGGAAACGGTGAACTGGTGCCGCGACATGCTCAAACTGTCGCCGATGGCCCTTCGCATGATCAAGGCTGGCTTCAATGCCGACACCGATGGCCTGGCCGGCATCCAGGAACTGGCCGGCAACGCCACCGGGCTGTTCTACATGAGCGACGAAGGTCAGGAAGGCCGCAACGCCTGGCTCGAACGCCGTTCACCCGATTTCGGGAAGTTTCGCAAACGGCCGTGAACATCGCCGCCGCCGACTGGCTGCCCTACGCCCTCCCCCTGCGCCGCCCATGGCGGACCCGCCGGGGGGAAATCGCCGAGCGCATCGGACGGCTGTGCCGGCTGCACAGCGATGGCGGCCTGACCGGCTGGGGTGACGCCGTCCCGCTGCCCGAATTCGGCATCAGCGCCAGCGCCGCCGATGCCTACGCCGAAGAAACCGCCCACCTTGATCTCCTTGCCCAGCAGGCCGGACTGCCCTTGCACCAATGGCTGAGCGGCGAGGCCCAGGTCGGCAGCCTGGCGATTAACGGCAACCTCGGGTCCTTGCCGGATGCGACACCGGCCATGGTCCAGGCGGCTGCCGACCAGGGATACTCCGTCATCAAGCTCAAGGTCGGCGTCGCTCCGGTGGAGGACGAGATTGCCCATTTGACGCAGCTGGCCGCGCAGGCGCCTGCCGGAATCTCCTGGCGACTGGACGCCAACCGCGCCTGGTCTTTCGCCGATGCGCAGGCCTTCATCACCCGCTGCGCCTATCTGTCCATCGAGGGACTTGAAGAACCGCTGGCCAATCCCGATTGCGCCAGCCTCGCCCGACTGCAAGCGGCGGCGGCCTTCCACGTGGCGCTCGACGAATCGACCGAGCTGATCGATGCCCAATTCTTTCGCCACCCACCGCTCCGTCGCTTGGTCATCAAGCCGGCCCGGCATGGCGGCCTGCTGGCCAGCGTCGAACTGGCGCTGCGCGCCCAGGCATCGAATATTGAAGTGATCGTCACCAGCAGCCTGGAAAGCGCCTGCGGTCTCGCCGCCTGCGCCCAACTGGCGGCAGCCGTGGCGCCGAACAATGTGCACGGCCTGGCGACCGCCGAATGGTTTTTGGCCGATACCGGGGAAGTGCCTCGTATTGCCGGCGGGCGGATGGCGCTGCCCACGGCGGCGGGCCTGGGATTCAGGCCGCACGGCGCTTACGCCGAATTTCCGCCGAAAAAGTAAATCAGGCCGGTCAGTTCCCGGTAATTCGTCGCATGGCTATATGGACACGAATCATGGCCGGGACCTGCAGCGACAGATCAGTGCCCCGCTGGCAACTCAGCAACAGGTGCAGCAAGCCGCTGGTAAAGGCCCAGGTGTCGCGCGCCGCATCGAGCGGATCGATGCCCGGGCGCAGCATGCCCCGCTCCTGGGCCAGGCGATAGACCCGTTCGATTTTGGCCAGGAAGTCCTGCGCCGGGCGCCCGACCTCTTCCTCGACCGAAGCGAATTCATCGACGTACTCGCAGCGGGAAATCATGATTTCGAAGACCTCGCGCACGACCGAACAGTCTTCCAGCACCCGGAAGAATTCGGTAATCGACGCTTCGACGGCATCCAGCGGGTTGGCGAACTGATCCGATAGCAGCAAGGCGTCTGTCCGCTCCACCATGGGCGCGAAAACGTCCTCGCGCATGGCAAAGAACAATTCCGCCTTGTCCTTGAAGTGCCAATATACCGCCCCGCGCGTAACGCCCGCCGCCTTGGCAATCTTTTCCAACGTCGAACGGCCAACCCCGCATTCATGAAAAACCCGACGCGCCGCATCGATGATGTCCTTGCGTGTTGCCTCGGCTTCTTCCTTGGTTTTTCTGACCACAATATCTCCCGGCGAACCTTCCGCCTTTTGCTACATCTCAGGGATGAATTTTACACAAAAAGCATTTACATACATTCATGAATGTTTATAATCGACGCAGCCAGAATAATCAAGGAGAATCGGTGTGACCCCCAATTCAGTATTCCAGCGCAAGGCGCTGCCCTTTGTCGTTTCCGCGCTGATCGGCGCCTTGGCAGCGGCCGGTTGTTCCGGCGACAAGCAGGCGGGCGGCCCGCCGAAGATGGGACCGATGCCGGTCACCATCATCGAGATGCAACCGCAGAAAGTGCCGACCAGCATCGAAATCATGGCGCAGACCGAAGGCGCCCGCGAAACCGAGGTGCGCGCCCGCGTCGGCGGCATCCTGACCAAGCGCCTGTACCAGGAAGGCGATACCGTGAAGGCCGGCCAGCCGCTGTTCCAGATCGACCGCGCGCCGTATGAAATCGCGCTCGCCGAAGCCAAGGCCAAGGCCGAGCAGACCGCCCGTGAAGTCGGCCGCCTGAAGGGGCTGGCCGAAGCCAAGGCCATCGCCCAGAAGGACTACGACGATGCCGTATCGGCCAACGCCATGGCCCAGGCCGCCCTGCGCCAGGCCGAACTGAACCTGTCGTGGACCACCGTAACGGCGCCCGTGGCCGGCACCACCGGCCGCGCCATCAAGTCGGATGGCAACCTGGTGTCGACCGCCGACAGCCTGCTCACCTCGATTTACCAGACCAACCCGATCTGGGTGCGTTTCAGCCTGGGTGAAAGCGACCTCGCCAAGTTCCCCGGCGGCCGCATGACGCAGAAGGACATCAAGGGCGTCGAACTGGTCATGGGCAACGGCCAGACCTACGACAAGCGCGGCAAGCTGAATTTCCTCGCCACCAATATCGACACCACGCTGGGCACCCAGCAACTGCGCGCCGAATTCGACAATGCCGGTGGCCAGTTGCTGCCCGGCCAGTTCGTCCGCGTCCGCCTGCTCACCGGCGAGCGCGACGGGGCTTTCCTGGTGCCGCAAACCGCGGTGCTGCAGACCGAACAGGGCACAATGGTGATGACCGTCGGCGCCGAAAACAAGGTCGCGCCGCGTCCGGTCAAGGCCGGCGAGTGGTACGGCAAGGACTGGGTCATTCTCGGCGGCCTCAAGGCCGGCGACAAGGTGATCGTCGACAACCTGCTCAAGCTGCGTCCCGGCGCACCAGTCGATCCGCATCCGCCGGCCGTTCCCGGTGCCGAGCAGGCCACCGCCGCAGCGAAGAAGGACTAGGGGCGAGCCATGGCCAAGTTCTTCATCAACCGGCCGATCTTCGCGTCGGTCATTTCAATCATCATCGTCATCGCCGGCCTCGTTGCTTCGCGCGTGCTGCCCATCGCGCAGTACCCGGAAATCGCGCCGCCGACCGTGCTGATCACCGCCACCTACCCGGGCGCCTCGGCCGAAACGCTGGCCAAGACCGTCGCCGCGCCGATCGAGGAGCAGTTGAACGGCGTCGAGAACATGCTGTACTTCAACTCCTCGGCGACCGCCAACGGTACGGTGACCATCACCGCGACCTTCGAAGTCGGCACCAACGCCGACCTCGCCGCGGTCAACGTCAATAACCGGGTCAAGGCCGCCGAACCGCGCCTGCCGGCTGCCGTGCGGACCAACGGGGTGATCGTCCAGAAGCGCTCGAACGACATCCTGAACGTCGTCGCGCTGAAGTCGGAAGGTGGCAAGTACAGCACGCTGTTCCTGTCCAACTATGCCAGCCTGAACATCGCCGACGAACTGAAGCGGATCAAGGGCGTCGGCGACGTCACCATTTTCGGCGCCCAGGACTACTCGATGCGCATCTGGCTGAAGCCGGACCGCATGGCCCAGCTTGGCGTGACGACCAACGAGGTGGCCAACGCCATCGCCGCCCAGAACGCCCAGAACGCGGCCGGCAAGATCGGCCAGGAGCCGTCGCCGGAGGACCAGCAACTGGTCTACACGGTGACTGCCAAGGGCCGCCTGCTGAGCGAAGAGGAGTTCGGCAACATCGTCATCCGCGCCAGCGGCCCCGGCGGCCTGCTGCGCCTCAAGGACATCGCCCGCATCGAACTCGGCGCCTACAACTACGACCAGCGCGTGACGCTGGACGGCCAGCCGACCATCGCCATGGGCATCTTCCTGCAGACGGGCGCCAACGCGCTGGAAACGGCCGCCTCCATCCGTACCAAGATGGACGAACTGAAGCAGCGTTTCCCCGCGGGCATGGACTATGTCATTCCCTACGACACCACCTACTTCGTTTCGGCCTCGATCAAGGAAGTCGTCCATACGCTGGTCGAAGCCATGCTGCTGGTGCTGGCCGTCGTCTTCATCTTCCTGCAGAGCTGGCGCGCCACGCTGATTCCGATGATCGCCGTGCCGATTTCGCTGATCGGCTCCTTCGCCGGCCTGTGGCTGTTCGGCTTCTCGATCAACATGCTGACGCTGTTCGCCATGGTGCTCGCCATCGGCATCGTGATGGACGACGCCATCGTCGTGCTCGAGAACGTCGAGCGCCTGATGGCCGAAGAGAAGCTGCCGCCCAAGCAGGCGGCGATCAAGGCCATGCACCAGGTGACCGGCGCGCTGATCGCCATCGTGCTGGTACTGTGCGCGGTGTTCATCCCGGTCGCCTTCCTCGGCGGCATCGCCGGCCAGCTCTACAAGCAGTTCGCCGTCACCGTCGCCGTTGCCGTCGTGCTTTCCGGCGTCGTCGCGCTGACCCTGACTCCGGCGCTGTGCGCGCTGCTGCTCAAGGCGCAGCACACCGAGAACAAGTGGTTCGCGCCGTTCAACCGCGCCTTCGAGCGCTTGACTTCGAACTACACCGGGGCGGTGAGCCTCACGCTCAAGCACGGCATCATCGGTGCCACCGTTTTTGCGCTGGTGATCGCGGCGACCGTCGCCTTCTTCCGCATCATCCCCGGCGGCTTCGTGCCGGCCGAAGACCAGGGCTACCTGATCTCGGCGCTGATCCTGCCCGACGGCGCGACGCTGAAGCGCACCGAAAAGACCGGTGAAAACATGCGCCAGATGTTCTCCAAGGACGAAGCGGTAGCCCATACCTTCATCGTTTCCGGCTTCGACCTGATCGGCGGCGGCAACAAGCCCAACGCCGGGACCATCTTCATTCCGCTCAAGGACTGGTCGGAACGCCAGGGCAAGGCGCAGGACCTGGCCGGCAAGTTCATGGGCTTCGGCATGATGCAGCCGGACGGCCTCGGCCTGGTCTTCAACCCGCCGCCCATCCGCGGTCTCGGCACCGCCGGCGGCTTCGAGGTCTATGTCCAGAACAAGGTGGACGGCGACGCGCGCAAGCTCAACGAGGTCACCCAGGCCTTCATCACCGAGTTGCAGAAGCACCCGGAATTCACCCGCATCTCGACCTTCTTCCGGCCGACCGTGCCGCAGCTCTTCGTCGAGGTCGACGAGCAGAAGGCGCTAGCGCTCGGCATCCCGATCGCCGACATCTACTCGACGCTGCAAAGCACGATGGGCGCGCTCTACGTCAATGACTTCAACAAGGCCGGCCGCGTCTATCGCGTGCAATTGCAAGCCGAAGCCAATTACCGGATGAAGGCCGACGACATCGGCAAGGTCTATGTGCGCAGCGCGACGACCAACGCCATGATCCCCCTGTCGGCTGTCAGCAAGGTCAACAGCATCGTCGGTCCGGAGCAGATCGAACGCTTCAACGGCTTCATCGCCGCCAAGGTGATGGGTGATTCCAAGCCTGGCGTCAGCTCGGGCGACGCCATCAAGATCGTCGAGGAAGTCGCCGCCGCGACCCTGCCCGACGGCTACAGCATCGCGTGGACCGGCCAAGTCTTCCAGGAAAAGCGCAGTTCCGGCTCGTCGCTACAGGCCTTCGGCTTCGCCATCGTCATGGTTTTCCTGATCCTCGCCGCCCAGTACGAGAAGTGGTCGCTACCCATCGCCGTCGTGATGGCCGTGCCCTTCGCGCTGATGGGGGCGCTGACGGCGATCTGGGTACGCGGCATGCCGAATGACATCTACTTCCAGATCGGCCTCGTCGTGCTGATCGGCCTGGCGTCGAAAAATGCCATCCTGATCGTCGAATTCGCCGCCCAGAAATACGGCGAAGGAATGAGCGCCGCCGCCGCCGCGGTCGAAGCGGCCCGCCTGCGCCTGCGGCCGATCATCATGACCTCGCTCGCCTTCGTGCTCGGCGTCTTCCCGCTGGTCAAGGCAACCGGCGCCGGTGCCGGCGCCCGCCAGTCGATGGGCACCGGCGTTTTCGGCGGCATGCTGGCCGCCACCTTCATCGCCACGCTATTCGTGCCGCTGTTCTTCAAGTGGCTGGAGCGCGGCAAGCAGATCGATCCCCGGCACCTCGACGTGAACGAGGAGGAGCAAGCATGATGTCCCCCGTCCTTACCCGCCTGACGCCGCTGGCCTTGGCGCTGGCCTTGGCGCTGGCCCTGAGCGGCTGCGCCATCGGCCCGGACTACCTGCGCCCGTCGTCGCTGCTGCCCAGCGTCTTCGGCGAAGCCAAACCGGCCGCCAACGTGGCGATCGCCCAGAACCCGGCGATCAACCCGGAATGGTGGACGCTGTTCAACGACAAGACCCTGGACGACCTGGTCGCCCAGGCGCTGCAAAGCAATGCCAGCCTGCGCCAGGCCGTCGCCCGCGTCGAGCAGGCCGATGCCGTCGCCCGTGAGGCCGGTGCTTCCTTCTTCCCGGAAATCGACGGGTCGGCCGGCATCAGCAACAGCAAGGCCAGCACCAAGACGGCGACCTTCGTCGCATCGCAGCCGACCGTTCGCCACGCCCGCAGTGCCGGCCTGAACACCTCGTTCGAACTCGACGTCTGGGGTCGCATCCGCCGCGCCAATGAATCGGCCCGCGCCACCCTGCTCGCCAGCCAGTATTCGCGTGACGCAGTCCGGCTGAGTGTGGCCGGCCTGGTCACCGACACCTATCTGGCCCTGCGCGCCTACGATGCCCAGCTTGCCGTCAGTAGCGAAACGGTGAAGAGCCGAGAGGAAAGCCTCAAGCTGGTCAGGACCCGGGTCGATGCCGGCCTCGCCTCGCCACTCGACGGCTACCAAGCGGAAGGCGCCCTGGCTGCGGCGCAGGCGCAACTGGTCGAACAGCGCCGCCTGCGTACCCTGGCCGAACACCAGCTCGCCCTGCTCACCGGCAATCCGGAACTGAAGGTAGCAGCGGGCGACCTGAAGCAATTGCCCCTGCTGCCGGAACCGCCGGCCGGCCTGCCCTCCGATCTGATCGAAGGCCGCCCGGATGTGCGCCAAGCCGAACAGGAGTTGATTGCCGCCAATGCCGGCATCGGCATCGCCAAGGCCGGTTACTTCCCGAAATTCACGCTGACAGGCAGCGTCGGAAGCGAAAGCAGAGTGCTATCCGACCTGTTCAGCGCCGGTTCCGGCACCTGGTCGCTCGGCCTTGCCGCCCTGATGCCCATCCTCGATTTCGGCCGGACTTCCGCCCGCGTCGACCAGGCCAAGGCGGTCAACCAGCAATCGCTGATCGCCTGGCAGAACAGCCTGCAGACCGCCTACAAGGAAGTCCGCGATGCCCTGGTCAGCCTGCGCGAGTACGGCGAGGAAGAAGCCGCCCAAAGCATACGGGTCGACCGCGCCGATAAGGCGATGGCCATTTCCCGCCTGCGCTACGAAGCCGGCCAGACCGGGTATCTGGAAGTGCTGGACGCCCAGCGCACGCTGAACGACGCCCAACTGGCGGCCATCACGGTCAGACAGGCCCGGCTGAGCACATCGGTCAGCCTGTTCAAGGCACTGGGCGGTGGCTGGAAGGCCGATGCCCCGACTTGAGCGTCAGCCATCAGGGCAGCCTTCCACGGTAGCCCGCCCATAAAAAATGGCCGTTTCGACGGCCATTTTCATTGCTGAATTTGATCTACGGCACCAAGGCCGCTTGAAAGATTACTTCTCGGGCTTGTCTGCCTGATAGCCGGTGAACATGTTCCGGGTCTGGCTTTGCAGTTGATCCTGCATCGACTGGAACATCTTCTTGGATTGGTCCATATAGGCGGTCATCATGCTTTGCATGGCCGGTTGCTGGAAATTCAGGAACTGGTTCCAGAAATCCGTCTGCATGTGGGTGTTGTCGGCGGCACCGTACATGGTCCGCGACTGGTCCTGCAGTTTCTGCTGGAAATCGACGAAGGTCTTCATGTTGTTTTCCAGGTACTTGCCGAGCATGCCCTGCATGGTGCTGCCGTAGAAACGGATGAAGCCGGAGAGCAATTCGCTGGAGAACATTGGCACGCCGCCGGTTTCTTCTTCGAGGATGATCTGGAGCAGGATACTGCGCGTCAGGTCGTCGCTGGTCTTGGCATCGACCACCTTGAAGACTTCGAACTTGAGGACCAGATCCTTGACGTCGCCCAACGTGATGTACGCGCTCGTCTTGGTATCGTAAAGACGACGGTTGGGGTATTTCTTGATCAGGCGTACCGGTTCCGACATGCTGCAATCCTCAAAACGATTGTTTGTGTGCAGCGCAACATTATACGAAAAAAAAGGGGACCCATAGGCGCCTGTTTTCTGTTGCAATGCAGAAATTGAGCAATATTTCATGCTCAAATCCACACTTATCGCCAGTAAATCGATGCCTCAATGTTCGATCAACTGCTCGTACCGAGCGCAATGTCACTCGATTAGCGCTTGACCGCGCTCCTCTGCTCAAACAACCTGCACTGCTGCGCCGATGCTTCCTGCACGACGCGAATCGGTGATTGCCGACTCCTGAAGCCAAAGGCTCTGCAGCCATATCGGAATACCGGGTCATGCGTGATGTAGTGATGCACGCATCCCATACAGCTGGGCTCTTTCTCGCCCATTACTGGTCAGCACCGAGCGCTCTCAAAATCCTGCCGGTGGCTTTCGCCGAAATCGGGATAGCAATGTAAGCCGCAGTCACCGCCAAGGGCCAGGCCACGACGAAGGCGTGCAACCAGCGGCTGATGTAATCCGGCGGAAATCCAAGATTCATCCAGGTCACAAAGGCAGTCATCAGGAAAGCCATTATTCCTGCCATCAATATTGGCTGGATATGTTTCGGCTTGAGGTTCATTGATCGTCCCACAGAAAATAGAAAAGCCCTGATTTACAGGGCTTTCTTGTGTTTCATGCGTCTTGCTGCAACGCATGGACAACCATCGATCTACGGTTACTGGTAGTACAGGCCGCCGTTGATGTTGATGGTGGCGCCGGTGGTGAAACCGGACAGTTCGTTCGACAGGTAAGCACAGGCGTAGCCGATTTCTTCCGGCTTGGCCAGGCGCTTCATCGGGACGGAGTCGACGATGGTTTGCAGAACTTCCGGCTTGATCGCCATGACCATCTTGGTAGCCACGTAGCCCGGAGCGATGGCGTTGACGGTCACGCCCTTGGCAGCCAGTTCGGCGGCCAATGCCTTGGTGAAGCCGATCACGCCAGCCTTGGCGGCGGAGTAGTTGGTCTGGCCTGCCTGGCCCTTGACGCCGTTAACGGAAGAGATGTTCACGATACGACCCCAGCCGCGCTCAGCCATCTTGGCGGAGACTTGCTTGGTCATGTTGAACAGCGAGGTCAGGTTGGTGGCGATAACCGCATCCCAGCCGTCACGTTCCATCTTGGCGAACATGCGGTCGCGGGTGATGCCGGCGTTGTTGATCAGGATGTCGACCTGACCACAGGCAGCTTCGGCTTCGGCAACCATGCGCTGGCAGTCTTCCAGAACGGAGACGTCACCGGCGACACAGACGAAATCATTGAAGCCGGCGGCAGCCATATCGGCCAACCAGGCATCCTTATTATCGAATTGCGGGTGATAAGCGGCAACAACCTTATTGCCGGCCTTGGCCAGTTCCTGGCAGATTGCGGTTCCCAGACCACCCATGGCACCGGTAACGAGAGCAACACGTTGCGTCATTTTATTTCCTTCCTTGTGAAATACAGCGGGGTAAAAAATAGTGTCGGTCAGAACATGTGCTGACCGCCGTTGATGGAAATATTGGCACCGGTCACGAACGCCGCTTCGTCGGAAGCGAGGTAGGCCACCAGGCCGGCGATTTCTTCCGGTTTCCCCAGGCGATTGACCGGGATCTGCGGCAGAATTTTGGAATCCAGAATTTCCTGCGGTATGGCCGTCACCATCTTGGTACCGATATAGCCCGGCGAAATGGTGTTCACCGTGACGCCCTGCTTGGCAACTTCCAAGGCCAGCGCCTTGGTAAAACCATGCATGCCGGCCTTGGCCGCCGAATAGTTGGTCTGGCCGAAAGCGCCCTTCTGGCCATTGACCGATGACACATTGACCACCCGTCCCCACTTGCGTTCAGTCATGCCGTCCATGACTTGCTTGGTCATGTTGAAAACGGAATCGAGATTGGTCCGCATGACCGCATCCCAGTCGGCCTTGGTCATTTTCTTGAAGGTCATGTCACGGGTGATGCCAGCGTTGTTGACCAGCACGTCGACCGGGCCGACTTCCTGGGTCACGGTATCGACACAGGCCTTGGCCGAATCGAAATCGGTCACGTCGCACGGGTAGGCCTTGAAGCCATAGCCCATGTTGTTCATGCCCTTCAGCCAGGTATCGACCTTGCCGTTACCCGGCGAATACGTTGTCACCACCTTGTAGCCCAGCGCCGCCATCTTGATGCATATGGCTTCGCCCAGCCCCCCCATACCACCGGTAATCAGTGCAACTCGCGACATCATTCTCTCCTCGGGAAGTCTTATACCGCGCGTTCCTTGACGTAACGTCCGGGGGCCGGCTCGATGGCCTTGTATTTGGTATTCCCCGGTTTGCGCGGTGCCCGCTGCTCTCCCGACAACGGTTTCAGCCAGCCGGCCCAGTCGGCCCACCAGCTTCCCTTCCTCTCCTCTGCCGCGGCCAGCCAGCCGTCGGCATCGGTAGTCACATTCTCATTGACCCAGTAGCTGCGCTTGTTCTTGCTGACCGGGTTGATCACGCCTGCGATATGGCCGGAAGCGCCCAGCACGTAGCGCACCTTGCCGCTTAGCAGACGCGTGCTCTGGTAGGCGGACTGCCAGGGCACGATATGGTCTTCGCGGGTGGCCAGCAGATAGACCGGCATGTCGAGCTTGCCGAGATCGACATGCTCGCCGCACATGGTCAGCTTGCCCGGCACGCGCAGGTTGTTTTCCAGATACATGTTGCGCATGTACCAGGCGGCAAACGGCCCCGGCAGATTGGTCGAATCAGAATTCCAGTACAGCAGGTCGAAGGCTTGCGGCTTCTGCCCCTTCAGGTAGTTGCCGGTGACGTAATTCCAGACCAGATCGTTGGCGCGCAGGAAGGAGAACGTGTTCTGCAAATCGCGGGCTGGCAGCAAGCCGCCCTGGCCGATGGTCGATTCGCGGGCTGCGACGCCTTGCTCGTCGATGAACAGGCCGATCTCGCCGGTGTCGGAAAAATCGAGCAGCGTGGTCAGCAGCGTCAGCGAGGCGACCGGGCTCTCGCCACGAGCCTTGAGCACGGCCAGCGCCGAAGTCAGGATGGTGCCGCCGACGCAGAAGCCGAGGGCATTGACCTGCTTGACCTTGGTGATTTCACGGACGACTTGCAGCGCGGCGATCGGACCGTTTTCGAGGTAATCGTCCCAACCCAGGTGGCCCTGCGCTTCCGTGGGATTGCGCCAGGAAACGAGGAATACCGTATTGCCCTGCTCGACCATGAAGCGGATCAGCGAATTGTCCGGCTGCAGGTCCATGATGTAGAACTTGTTGATGCACGGCGGCACGACGAGCAGCGGACGCGACGCGACCTTGGGCGTCAGCGGCGCGTACTGGATCAACTGCATCACTTCATTTTCGTAAACGACCGCACCTTCGGTCGTCGCGATATTCCGGCCGACCTCGAAGACCGATTCGTCAGTCATCGAAATACGGCCTTTCTCGAAGTCCTTGATCAGGTTGTTGATGCCGTCGGTGATGCTCTGGCCCTTGGTTTCAATGGCCAGCTTGATGAATTCCGGGTTGGTCGCCGCAAAGTTGGACGGCGCCATGGCATCGGCCATCTGGCGTGCCAGGAAACGCATGCGCTCCTTGGCCTTTTCATCCTGGGCCGGGATCACCTCGACCATTTGCTTCAGGTACTGGGTATTGAGCAGGTAAGCCTGATGCAGGTAGTCGTAAATCGGGCTTTCCTTCCACTCCGGGGCCGAAAAACGGCGATCGCCGGGCTCCGGCGCCACCTTGAAAGTCGGTTCCTGCCCTTGCTGCTTGCCGAGGACGGACTGCCACAAGGACATCTGCTGATCCATGAACTGCTTTTGCAATGCCGTCAGTGCCTGCGGATCGGCCACCGGCGGGGGCAGCGTGGCGGCCTGGCCGCCCGACTTGCCGAGATAATCCATGAACTGCTGCATCATGTTCTGGCCGGCTTGCATGAACTGCGCGGCAGAACCCATGAATGCGTCGTTGTTGTTCGATCCCTGCGCCATGGGAAGTCTCGTATCTGTGTTATCGGGGCTGGAGCTTTTGGATTCTCCATACCCTCTCCGGCGCTGTCAATGTATTTGGATGCATAATCATGACCCTGGCGAAAGGCCACACCGTACATTGTTACAACCCACTGGTTTATTGAAATGATTTACTCGCCAAGCCGCAATTTGCTGCCATGTCGCTCGCATTGATCATCGTTATCGGCTGGCTTTACGTGACCGTCCTGGTCGCCGCCAACGAGCCGACCGTCATTTCCGGAATCATCTCCTTCCTGTTCTACGGCGCCCTGCCCTGCGGACTGCTGCTGTACTTTGCCGGCTCGCGGGTCCGCCGCGAGCGGCAGCGCTACAAGGAGATGATGGAAGAAAAAAACCGCCAGGGCGCGGAATCCTGACGCCGTT
>DATGXM010000476.1:0-3673 GCA_035298985.1 Azonexus sp.
TGATCGACGCCGCGCAGCCGGCGCTCGATGATATCGGCCGAGATGGCGGCGAGATTCGACAGGTGCACGCGCTCTTCCGCGGCCTTGACGCTGTGCGAATCATGGACGTTGTACCCCATGACCGCGGCCAGGACCGCCAAAAAGGCACACAGCAACTTCCACTGGGTGTGGAAGACCCTCATCGCTCCGCTCCTCCCGCCTGCTGGCTTGTTTTTATTGGCTTCGTATCACTATAGCGAAATATTCTGAATTAACTCGTCGATTATTGCCGGTTTCGAGCAAAGCGCCGAGAAATCAGGCGGCGATTTTCCGGATGAATGCAGACAGCGCAGCCAATACCGCCGCCTCCTGGTCGCGATGCGGCGAATGGCCGCAGGCGGCCAGCTTGAGCAGTTCGCTCCCCGGCACCTGTTCGGCGATGACGTCGATCTGGCGCATCGTCGCGTACTCGTCGTCCTCGCCCTGGATGGCGAGCACCGGGCAGCGGATGCGCGGCAGGTAGGATTCGATGTTCCAGTCGCGAAACGCCGGCGACAGCCAGGTATCGTTCCAGTCGGCGAAAACCTGCGGCGTCCGTTCGTGGTGATAGCGCGCCAGCTTGTGCGGCAGATCGGTCGTTTCCCAGGCCGACCGTGCTTCGCGGATGCCGGCCAACGTCACCTCCTCGACGAATTCGTGCGGCGCCATGACGGCAACGCCGCGCGGCACGTCCGGGAAGGCGCCGGCAAAGATCAGAGCGATGCTGCCGCCGTCGCTGTGGCCGACGAGGACCGGCCGCTCGATGCCGAGCGCCGCCAGCAAGGCCGGCAGCATTTCCTCGCCTTCGCGGTGCATGTAGCGCGGCGTACGCGCCTCCGGGTAGGGCTGCGACCCGCCGTAGCCGGCGCGCGACCAGACGACGACGCGGCAACCGGTGGCGGCCGCCAGTTTTTCGGGGAAATGCCGCCACATGGTCACGCTGCCCAGCCCTTCGTGCAACAGCAGGATGGGCGGCAAGTCATTAACGCTGGCGGGGTAATCGCGATACTCGAGTTTCAGGCCGTGGACGGTGATGTGTTTCATGCGCTCAACAGAAAATCGCGGACGACGCCGATCTGGTCGTCCGATTGGAACATCGGGGCGTGGCCCACCCCGGGAATTTCGGCCAGCTGGGCGCACGGCCCGCGGCGCCCCATTTCCTGCCAGGTATCGCGGGTCAGCAGGTCGGATTCCGCCCCGCGGATGGCCATGGTCGGACAGGCGATCTGGTCGTAGATCGGCCACAGTTCGATATCCTTGTCACCGAAGGCGGCCTTGAACGGCTCGGCGATGCGCGGATCGTAGCGGAAGGCCCAGCGGCCGTCCGGACGCTGCAGGATGCTGGTTTCGGTCAGGTGGTACCACTGCGCCTCGGTCAGCGGGCCGAAGGGCTGGCTGACGAACTTGACGAAGGCCAGCGCCTCGTCGAAGGTCGCCCAGTCCGGATCGGTGCCGACATAGGTGGCGATGCGCTGCAAGGAGTCGACGGTGATCAGCGGCCCGACGTCGTTGAGCACCAGCTTGCGGATCGGCGTCGCCTCCTGGGCGGCGAGCGCCATGCCGATCAGCCCGCCCATCGAGGTGCCGACCCAGTGCACGCTATCCACGTTGAGGCGGGCGATCAGGGTCACCATGTCGGCCACGTATTGCGGAATGGCGTAGCCGGCCGGGTCGCGCAGGCGCCCGCTCAGGCCGCGCCCGACCACGTCGGGGCAGATCACCCGGTAATGCCCGGCCAGCGCGGCGGCCAGCGCATCGAAATCGCGCCCGTTGCGGGTCAGGCCATGGGCGCAGATTAGGACGCGCGGATTGTCGCGGGCGCCCCACTCGGTATAGGCCATCCGGTGCAGGCCCGACGGCCCGATGCATTGCACGGTCTGTTGTGTATATGGCATGGTCGCCTCCTTCCCTGGAAATGTATCACCGGCCGTGCCAATAACGGCGATGTTCTTGCCGCCAGGCGGAAATGGCGGGCCGCGACTCATCCAGCAAAATGCGTACCGCACCGTCCCGGTCGGTCCGCCAGATGCGCGCACCCATGGCCTCGTAGCGGGCCATGACTTCCGGCTTGGGATGGCCGAAGCGGTTGCGGTAGCCGACCGGAACGATCACTTCGCCGGCCCCCACCGCGCTCAGGAAAGCCGGCGAGGACGAGGTTTTCGAGCCGTGATGCGGCACCAGCATGAAATCGGCGGCCAGGGCGTCCGGATAGCGAGCGAGCAAGGCCGCCTCGTCGGGGGCCTCGATATCGGATGTCAGCAGGAATCTTTGCCCGGCCGCCTCGACCCGCAGCACGCAGGACAGGTGGTTGGGCTTGGCATCGGCTGCATAGGCGTCGTCGGCCGGATGCAGCATCTCGAAAGCCACGCCGTCCCAGGTCCACTTTTGGCCGGCGACACAGCGCTCGCCGACCGAGCCGGCAACCGATGAGCGGACCGCATCTACGCTCAGCGCCGACAGGACCGACGCCGCCCCACCCGAATGATCGGCATCGCGATGCGTCACCACCAGCAGGTCGATGCGCGACAGCCCCTGCGCCCGCAGATAGGGCACCACCACGCGCTGCCCGGCATCGGATTCGGCGCTGTACAGCGGCCCCGGGTCATAGATCAGCGTGTGCTCCTGCGTCCGGACCACCGTCGCCAGGCCCTGCCCGACATCGAGGACGGTGATCCACGCCGCTCCGGCCGGCGGTTTGTCCACCGGCCAGAACAAGGCCGGCACCAGCAGCAGGCCGCCCAGCCAGCGGCCGGGATAGCCACGCGGCAACAGGCAGACGGCGACGCCCAGGCCGGCGGCCAGCGCGGCCCAGAGCGGCGGGGCGGGTGCCATCCAGACCGGCCAGGTGGCGCAATAGTCGAGGAAAAACATCAGCCAGGCGAGCACCTGATGGGCCAGCGCCAGGATCGGCCACCACGGGATCAGCGCGCCGAGCAAGGCCAGCGGCGTGACGATGAAACTGACCACCGGAATGGCCAGCGCGTTGGCCAATGGCGAAACCAGCGAGAACTGCTGGAAGACGAGCAGCAGGATGGGCAGCGACGCGAGCGTCGCCGCCCCCTGGACGACGCCCCAGGCATGCAGTTTTTCCCGCCAGCCCACCGCCTCGCCGACCTGGGCCGAGCCGACATAGAGCAAGGCGCCAACGGCGCCGAACGACAGCCAGAAGCCGGCCGCCAGAACGGACCAAGGATCAAACAGCAGGACAACCAGCAGCGCCAGGGCCAGTATCCTGCTGGCCGCGACGATGCGCCCCGACAGCATGGCCGCCCCGGCGACCATCAGCATGTACAGCGTGCGCTGGGCCGGCACGGCGAAGCCGGCGAGCAGGGAATAAAGCAGCGCCGCGCCGATACCGGCCAGCAGCCCGGCCTTTTGCGCCGGCCAGCGCAAGGCAAGGGCCGGCACCCGGCGCCAGCCGAAGGAAACCAGCCAGCCGAACATGGCCGCCACCATTGTCACATGCAGGCCGGAAATGCTCATCAAATGCGTCGTCCCGGTCCGGCTGAAGGTCGTCCACAAATCGCCCTGGATGGCTTTCTGGTCCCCGACCGTCAGCGCGACGAGGACGCCGGCGAACGGGTAGGCAGTCTCGGGCAGTAGCCGGGCGAACGAGTCGCGCACGGCGAGACGCAGGCGCTCGATGACGTAATCC
>DATGXM010000477.1:0-5424 GCA_035298985.1 Azonexus sp.
CTGCACCCGCAGCCGCGCCCCAGGCAGCGGCCCCGGCTCCGACTCCCGCCGCGACCGTCGCCAAGGGCGACATCCACGCCGAAGTCGTCGTGCTCGGCGCGGGCCCCGGCGGCTACACCGCCGCGTTCCGCGCGGCCGACCTCGGCAAGCAGGTCGTGCTGATCGAGAAGCACGCTTCGCTCGGCGGCGTGTGCCTCAACGTCGGCTGCATCCCTTCCAAGGCGCTGCTGCATGTCGCCAAGATCATCAACGAAGCCGAAGAGGTATCGCATCACGGCGTGACCTTCGGCAAGCCCAAGATCGACATCGACCAGGTGCGCGGCTGGAAGGAAAGCGTCATCACCAAGCTCACCGGCGGCCTCGCCGCGCTGGCGAAGCAGCGCAAGGTGCAGGTGGTGCGCGGCACAGGCAAATTCACCTCGCCCAACAGCATTGAAGTCGAAACGGCGGAAGGCAAGAAGATCGTCACGTTCGACAACGCCATCGTCGCGGCCGGTTCCAGCGTCGCGCGCATCCCCGGCTTCCCCTACGACGACGAGCGCATCATCGACTCCACCGGCGCGCTGGCACTGAAGGACGTACCGAAGCGCATGCTGGTCATCGGCGGCGGCATCATCGGGCTGGAAATGGCGACGGTGTACGAAGCTCTCGGTGCGAAGATCTCGGTGGTCGAGCTGATGGACCAGCTGATGCCCGGCGCGGACAAGGACATGGTCAAGCCGCTGCATACGCGCATCGCCAAGCGCTACGAAGCCATCATGCTGAAGACCAAGGTCACGAAGATCGAATCGACGAAGAGCGGCCTCAAGGTCACCTTCGAGGGCGAGCAGTCGCCCGCCGAACCTCAGCTGTACGACAAGGTGCTGATGGCCGTCGGCCGCCGCCCGAACGGTCGCGAGATCGCTGCCGAAGCGGCAGGCCTCGTTGTAAATGAACGTGGCTTCATCCCGGTCGACAAGCAGATGCGCACCAACGTTCCGCACATCTTCGCCATCGGCGACATCGTCGGCGACCCGATGCTGGCGCACAAGGCGGTGCACGAGGGCAAGGTCGCGGCGGAGAACATCGCCGGGCACAAGGCCTTCTTCGAGCCGATGACCATCCCGTCGGTCGCCTATACCGATCCGGAAGTCGCGTGGATGGGCCTGACCGAGACGCAGGCCAAGGCGCAGGGCATCGCCTACGAAAAAGGCGTCTTCCCGTGGGCGGCCTCCGGCCGCGCGCTGTCCATCGCACGCGAGGAAGGCAGCACCAAGGTGCTGCTCGACCCGACGACCCGCCGCATCCTCGGTGCGGGCATCGTCGGCGTGAACGCCGGCGAACTGATCGCCGAGGCGGTGCTGGCGCTGGAGATGGGCGCGGACATGGAGGACATCGGCCTGACCATACACCCGCACCCGACGCTGTCGGAGACGTTCAACTTCGCCGCGGAGATGGCGGAAGGCACGATCACCGACCTGATGCCGCCGCGCAGAAAGTAATGAGCACCGCCGGAAAACTGCTGTGCGTATCGCTGCTCGCCTGCTCCGCGCAGGCCGCGGCGCTCGACCTCGGCGGCCTGCTGAACAAGGAGCAGCTCGGCAAGGTGCTCGGCACTCAGCCGGCCGCATCCGCCGCCCAGCCCGCGAAGCCGGCAGCCGACCTCTCCACCGTCAGCAAACAGGACCAGATCGGCAGCCTGAAACAGGCGCTGACGCAGGGCGCGGAGACCGCGGTGAAGAACCTCGCGCAGGAGAACGGCTACCTCGGCAATCCCAAAGTGCGCATCCCGCTGCCGGACAGCCTGCAGAAGGCCGACGGCCTGCTGCGCAAGTTCGGCATGGGCAGCTATGCCGACGACCTCGTGACCTCGATGAACCGCGCCGCCGAAGCCGCGGTGCCGGAAGCGAAGACGTTGCTGGTCGGCGCGGTGAAGAAGATGACCGTCGCGGACGCCAAGGCCATCCTCACCGGCCCCGACGACGCCGCGACGCAATACTTCCGCAAGACCACCGAGACCGCGCTCGCCGGCAAGTTCAAACCCATCGTCGCGAAATCGATGCAGAAGGTGAAACTCGCCGAGAAATACGACCAGTTCGCCGGCAAGGGCGCGCAGTTCGGCCTGGTGGACGAACGCGACGCGAAGCTCGACGACTACATCACCCGCCGCGCACTCGACGGCCTGTTCCTGATGATGGCCGAACAGGAGAAGGCCATCCGCGCGAACCCGCTGGAAGCCACCGGCAACCTCGCGAAGAAAATCTTCGGCATCCTGCGCGGGCAGTAATTGGACAACCCCCTTCGATACGCCCGCTGCGCGTGCTACTCAGGGCGAACGATTCTTGACGGCGCACCACACTCCGTTCGTGCTGAGTGCCTTGCGCAGCAAGGCGTATCGAAGCATGAACGGAGTGTTTCCAGTTAAACAATCCCCATGACCGAATCCGCCAGCCTGCTCTCGCTGTTCGCCAGCAGCTTCCTCGCCGCGACGCTGCTGCCCGGCGGCTCCGAGGCCGTCCTGTTCGCCGTGCTCAAGGCATATCCGGAAACGCTGTGGACCGCGCTCGCGGTCGCGACGCTGGGCAACACGCTGGGCGGCATGGTCAGCTTCGGCATGGGCTGGCTGCTGCCGCAGACCCAGCAGCTCAAGCATGTGGAGAAAGTCAGGAAGTTCGGCACGCCGGTGCTGCTGCTGTCCTGGGTGCCGCTGATCGGCGACGCCCTCTGCCTCGCCGCCGGCTGGCTGCGGCTGAACCCTTGGCAGGCATTGCTGTATATCGCGATCGGAAAGTTCGCGCGCTACTGGGTGATTGCGGCGGCGGTGGTTTGAGAAATCGAAGAATCGCTACGACCTGAAGCCTTCGTTTCGGCCGAAGCTGTCATGATCGGTGGACACTTGATATGGCGAGGACTGGGCTAGAACACCCACTCCTCCTTCTCCATGAATTGGCGCAGGTCTACGCACTGGACGCCAAAATGTTTGCAGATGTTCGGGATTTTCGCCGCGTTGAGCTTAGGCTGTTCCATCGTAAGAACTGTCGCCCCTGTCGTCGCTGCTCTAGCAATCAAGAACGGATCAGCGTTCTTGCCACCACGCAAAATTTTCTGTTGCTCAATGTTGGCTTGAAAGTGTTTTACCGCGTAAATTTGAGCCACAAAAGCACCTTCATTGGCATTGGGCGTCACGAAAAGCCCTTGATTAAGCTTTGCCCAGTCGAACGAATCGCCTCCATAATCAGCCAGTTCACGATAGGCTTCCCGAGTCGAAGTAAATCTTCCGGTCTCGACCATGCCATCAAAACGCTCCCATAACGAGACAAACTGCTTTCGATAGTAGTTCTTGTGAAGCGCCGATATAACCGAGGTATCGATTACATACATCAAAGTCTCCCTGCGAACTTTGTCTCAAACTTCGGAAGGTTCTTTGGCTTGATGTTCAGATACTCTGCCAGTTGAACATCATCAAAACGCCTCTGGTAATACCGGCTAAACGCCAAGTGAATATATTGCTGGCCGAGATATGCGAACAGGGAATTGTAGTAATTTCCTGTTGATTCCTTGACTGGCTTGATCTGGCCATCCCAATCTCTCGCGGCCTTCGTGTATTCGTCTTCTAGGATCAATCCACGGTCCAGCATTTTCCGGTAAATCACTTCGCGACTTACGCAGAAGTGATTTGCCAACTTTGCCGCCGTCTCCCGGTCAGCTGGCACACCCTTTAGCATTTGATCCAAGGCATCGTCGGGGACCAATACCTTGGCCGCGAGTCCATTGCAGATAACTTCGATCTTCCGCTCATCCTCAGGCAAACGATGAACATACTCGTCGTCGAGAATATCCACGCCACTTGTCTGAAAGAGCAAGTGACCGAGTTCGTGGAAAAGAGTGAATATCTGGCGCGTCTTTGCGCTTGTGTTGTTCACATAGATGATCGGGAAGGTATCGTCATAAAGGCAAAATCCAAAATAGCCTTTGGTATGGAAGGCATCCTTGAATACATACACCCCGACTTGGGCAAACACCTCCCGCCACTCTTCGAGCGCTTGTTCAGGGCTCTTCCATTTCACTTGTTGATCGAGACTAACGCCCAAGTAATTGCGGATGATAGATGCGACCTCATCAAGGGACATCCCAGGAGCGAGCTTAAGATCCCGTGTAATCAACCGAGGAGCTGGATTTACACCGTCGTTGAGTTCAGCCAGGTTGAGTTGCATGGCTTGCCCCCTTCGCAGGAAAGCGCGAACCGCCCGAGGAATACTGGCGTAGTCCTCTGGACTCAATGTCCGGAAGGACTTCTCGACATCTGGGAGCTCAGGAGGACTCGGAAAAAAAAACACGGCTACAGGGCACTTGAACTTGTCCGCCATTTGCTCCAATTGCGGATATGTCGGCGAAGTGTCACCGGACTCCCATTCCGCAATCTTCTTGAACGCCCGACTAGCATCTTCAAGGGTCAAGCCCGCCCGCTTTCGTGCCCAAGCCACGACTACGGGATTAATCGGTAGTGCCTCATCCGTTTTCATTGGGGCATTCTCGCACTTGCTGACGGTAAGCCGCAAGCCTCGATTTGATGCGCCATGACATCTAGGATCCACGCGTAACTTGGTTGTTTAATCCCCCTACTGACGAAGCCGACTATTCCCATAACCAACAAAAAACCCGCCATCGGCGGGTTTCTCATTTGGCTTACCGCCAGTCCTGCAACATCCGGATCAGGGCTTCAGGAAAGTCACGACCGCCTTGCCCTTCATCGCCAACTGCTTGCCCATGCGGGCGCGTTTGCCGAAGTGGCCTTGCAGGTCCTTGTCGTTCAGCTGCATGACCTGCTCGCGGCTGCCGGTGTTTGCGATTACGGTGACCCTGGGACTGGCGATGACGGCGACCGCCGCCAGTTCGTCGCCCTCGGCGATGCCCATCACCACGACGCCCTTGCCGCCGCCGGAAAGCTGTTTCATCTCGGCGAGCAGGAAGGCGAGCAGACGGCCGGAACGGCAGGCGGCCACGACCAGCGATTTCTCGGACGGGGCGAACAATGCGGGCTGCAGGATCTGCTCTTCTTCCACGCTGACGAACTGCTTGCCGGCCTTGTTGCGGCCGACCATGTTGCCTATCGTGCAGGTGAAGCCGTAACCGGCGGAGGTGGCCAGCAGCACATGCTGTTCGGCGTTGCCGCAGATCACGTGGACGATCTTCGCGCCGGTCGCCACATCGATCAACGTGGACAGCGGCACGCCGTCGCCGCGGCCGCCCGGCAGCTGGTGCACCGGGATGCTGCACACGCGGCCGTTGCTGCAGATAACGATGCAGTGGTCGGTAGTGCGGCACTCGAATGCGGCCAGCAGGCCGTCGCCTTCCTTGAACGAGACGCCGGAGAGGTCGAGGCCGTGGCCTTGCCTTGTGCGTCCCCAATGCTTGCGCGAGATCACCACCGTGACCGGCTCGTCG
>DATGXM010000478.1:0-3708 GCA_035298985.1 Azonexus sp.
AATGTGCTGATCATGGCCATTGAACCGATCGTCGTCGCCCGCAATCAAAATGCCACCAAGGCCCGTCTGAAGCGCCAGATCCGCGCAGAAAGCAGAAGCACAGAATGAAATCCCGTCACAAGAAACTCGCCTTGATCGGCGGCGCCCTGGCCATCGTCGGCATCATTGCCGCCCTCGTTCTCAATGCGCTGAACAGCAATATCGCGCTGTACATTTCGCCGACCGACGTCGCCGAAGGCAAGGCGCCGCAGGGCAAGGCCTTCCGCATCGGCGGCCTGGTCAAGGAGGGCAGCCTGCAGCGGCAGGCCGACGGCGTCACCATCGCCTTCGTCGTCACCGACACCGCCAAGGACATGACCGTTCATTACAAGGGCATCCTGCCCGACCTGTTCAAGGAAGGCAAAGGCGTCGTCGCCCAGGGCAAGCTGGCGGCCGACGGCAGCTTCACGGCCAGCGAAGTGCTGGCCAAGCACGACGAGAACTACATGCCGCCGGAAGCCGCCAAGGCGGTGGACGACGCCCAGAAAGCGGCGAACAAGCACGTCTCGCCGTCGTCGGTCAGTCAACCGAAAGCGAGCTACTGAGCATGATTCCCGAACTCGGCCATTTCGCCCTCATCCTCGCCGCGCTGGTCGCCCTGATCCTCGGCACCCTGCCGCTGATCGGCGCCCACCAGAACCGCATGACCTGGGTCGCCGTCGCCCGTCCGGCGGCCACGGCGATGGCGCTGCTGATCACCTTCTCCTTCGCCTGCCTGACCCAGGCCTTCGTCGCCAACGACTTCTCGGTGGTCTACGTCGCCCAGCACTCCAATTCGCTGCTCCCCATCCAGTACCGCGTCGCCGGCGTCTGGGGCGGCCACGAAGGCTCGCTGCTACTGTGGATCCTGATGCTCAGCTGGTGGGCCTTCATGGTCGCCATGCTGTCCCGCCAGCTGCCGGAAAACATGGTCGCCCGCGTCCTCGGCACCCTGGGCCTGGTCGGCTTCGGTTTCCTGCTCTTCATCCTGGTCACCTCCAACCCCTTCGAACGCTTGCTGCCGGGTGCCGCGGAAGGGCGCGACCTCAATCCGCTGCTCCAGGACCCGGGCCTAGTCATCCACCCGCCGCTGCTCTACATGGGCTATGTCGGCTTCTCGGTGGCCTTCGCCTTCGCCATCGCCGCGCTGCTATCCGGCAAGCTCGACGCCGCCTGGGCGCGCTGGTCGCGGCCGTGGACCATGGCCGCCTGGATTTTCCTGACCCTGGGCATCGCCATGGGCTCGTGGTGGGCGTATTACGAACTGGGCTGGGGCGGCTGGTGGTTTTGGGACCCGGTCGAAAACGCCTCGTTCATGCCCTGGCTGGTCGGCACGGCGCTGATGCATTCGCTGGCCGTCACCGAGAAGCGCGGCAGCTTCAAGAACTGGACCGTGCTGCTCGCCATCGCCGCCTTCTCGCTGTCGCTGCTCGGTACTTTCCTGGTCCGTTCCGGCGTGTTGACCTCGGTGCATGCCTTCGCCACCGACCCGCGGCGCGGCATCTTCATCCTGCTCTTCCTGGTCGCCGTGATCGGTTCGTCGCTCGCGCTGTTCGCCGCCCGCGCCCCGAAGGTCGGCCTGGGCGGGCGTTTCGGCCTGATCTCGCGCGAATCGCTGCTGCTCACCAATAACGTGCTGCTCGTCGTCGCCTGCGCCACCGTGCTGCTCGGCACGCTGTACCCGCTGCTCATCGACGCGCTGGGCGTCGGCAAGATTTCGGTCGGCCCGCCGTACTTCAACGCCGTCTTCGTGCCGATCATGACGCCCATCCTGTTCCTGATCGGGGTTGGCCCCTTCGCCCGCTGGAAGGAAGCATCGATTCCGGAAATCGCCCGCGCCGTTCAATGGGCGCTGGCCGTCGGCGCCGTGGTCGCCGTCGCGCTGCCGCTCGCCTACGGCAGCTGGCATGCGATGACCGCCCTCGGCCTGCTGCTCGCCGGCTGGGTCGTCGCCACCGCCGCGCTGAATTTCATCGAACGCGTGCAGCACACCCGTGCCGGCCGCGGTCTGCTGGCTACCGTCCTCAGCCAGCCGCGCACCTTCATCGGCATGCACCTGGCCCACATCGGCATCGCCGTGTTCGTCGTCGGCGTCACGATGGTCGGCAGCTACCAGGACGAAAAGGACATCAAGCTGGCCCCCGGCCAGTCGGTCGATGTCGCTGGCTACCACTTCACCTTCAACGGCGTGAAGGCGGTGGAGGGGCCGAACTACGTCGCCGCCCAGGGCGACTTCGATCTGGCCAAGGACGGGAAATTCCTGCGCAAGATGAATCCCGAGAAGCGCAATTACCACTCGTCGGCCATGCCGATGACTGAAGCGTCGATCGATGCCGGTTTCCTGCGCGATGTCTATGTCTCGCTCGGCGAACCGATCGACCGCGACAAGCCGGAGGCCGAATGGGCCGTCCGCGTCTATTACAAACCCTACGTCGACTGGATCTGGGGCGGCTGCGTGCTGATGGCATTCGGCGGCCTGCTGGCCATGCTCGACCGTCGCTACCGCGTCAAGGCGCGCGCCGCCGCCACCCTGCCCACCGGAACCCAACAAGCATGAACCGTTACTACTGGATCCTCGGCGGCTTTGCCGCCCTCGTCGCGCTGCTCGCCGTCGGCCTCAACCTGAATCCGCGCGACGTCCCGTCTCCGCTGGTCGGCAAGCCGGCTCCTGCCTTCACGCTGAGCCAACTGGCCGAGCCGGACAAGACGCTGAGCCCCAAGGACATGCAGGGCAAGGTCTGGCTGTTCAATGTGTGGTCGTCGTGGTGCATCTCCTGCCGCCAGGAACATCCGGTCCTCGTCGAGTTCTCCAAGAAGGTCGACGTGCCGCTGATCGGCCTCAATTACAAGGAAGTGCGCGGCGACGGCGAATTCGACATGAGCAAGATGCCGGCCGACGCCGAAAGAAAACTCGCCTTCCAGCGCGCCAACCAATGGCTGGCCCAGCACGGCAATCCGTATAAACTGACCGTCATGGACATCGACGGCCGCGTTGGCATCGACTACGGCGTCTATGGCGTGCCGGAAACCTACGTCATCGACAAGACCGGCATCATTCGCATGAAGCACACCGGTCCGATCACGCCGGAAGCGCTGACCCAGAAGATCCTGCCGCTGCTCGCGGAGCTGAACAAATGAAGCGCCTGGCCGCCGCCCTGCTGCTCGGACTGGCGCTGAACGCCCCCACCTTCGCCTCCACCGCCACGGAAGCCGCGCTGGCCGACGACCCGGTCGCCGAAAAGCGCCTGCAGGGCCTGTCCGAGGAATTGCGCTGCCTGGTCTGCCAGAACCAGAACATCGCCGACTCCAACGCCGAACTGGCCCAGGATCTGCGTCGCGAAATCCGCGGCATGATCAAGGCCGGCAAGAGCGACAAGGAAATCATCGATTTCATGGTCGCCCGCTACGGCGATTTCGTCCTCTACCGGCCGCCGGTGCAGGGCAACACCCTGCTGCTGTGGGGCGGGCCGGTCGCCCTGCTGATTTTCGGCATCGCCGCCCTGGTCGCCTACCAGCGCCGTCGTGCCGAGCGCGTCGCCGCCCAGGACCAGCCCCTTTCCGCCGATGACGCCAGCCGCGCCGATGCGCTGCTCAAGGAACTCGACAACAAATGACCCAGTTCGCCATTTTTGCCACCCTGCTGATCGTGGTGGTTGCCGCCTTCGTCTTGCCGCCGCTGTGGCTCGGCCT
>DATGXM010000479.1:0-2014 GCA_035298985.1 Azonexus sp.
GCCGCGGCGGTTTTCCAGGCCGTTGTCGGCTTCGTTCTGCAAGGCCGGGGTCAGCACCTTCTTTTCTTCCATGGACGAGTTGAAGCCGCCGCCCTGGATCATGAAGCCTTCAATGACGCGGTGGAAGATGGTCGCCTCGTAAAAGCCATGCTTGGCGTTGTACAGGAACATCTCCACGGTCTTCGGCGCCTTGTCCGGAAACAGTTCCAGGGTGATCTTGCCCTGGTTGGTCGTCATCTCGACGGTCGGGGCTGCCCAGGCGATGGCGGTGGCGAGCAGGCCGGCAGCGAGCAGGGAAACTTTCTTCAACATCAGGCACTTCCTTCGTAAATGATTTTCCATTTGCCGTCTTCGCGCAGCCAGTACTGGCGCTTCTTCATCTGGTTGTCCAGATTGTTGCTGCGATAGTCCTGGTCGAAGCTGACGACGACGACTTCGTCCTTGCCCGGATTGCGGAAGAGGGACAGGTTGTTGACCTTGACCTTTATCCACTCCTTGCTGGCGTTGACCTGTTTTTTCTGGGCGGCGAACTCATCGAAATTCTGGTCGCTCGAGCGGAAACGTTTCGAATAGTGGCTCAGGTAACGCCCGGTGTCGCGGCTCTCCCAGTCGGTGCGCCAGGCTTCGATGGCCTTGTTCAGCTCGCTGCGTTCACGGTTCCAGTCGTCCACCGACAGCCATTCCACGGAATCGCTGATGATCACCGGCGTCAAACCGACCTGCAGGTTCTTGGCGACGACATCGAGATCCTGGTTGGTCAGCACCACGCAACCGTCGGACGCGCGCGGCGGACGGGCGAAAGTGTCGGACGGCGTGCCGTGCAGCCAGATGCCGCTGCCGCTGCGCCCTTGGCGCTTGTCCCATTCGTTCGGGTAATTGAGCGGGAAGGCGCCGCTGCCATAGAGATCGGCGAGCTTCTGCTTGGGCAGGTTGGCGGTGACGTGATAGACGCCGATCGGTGTCTTCTTGTCGCCTTCGGCCAGTTTTTCGGCGCCCAGCTTGCCGTGCGTGATGTAGTAGTCGGCGACGAAGCGCGGCCGGCCGCCGTTCCTGCGGTCGTTCTCGTACAGGTAGAGGCGCGAGCGCTTGGTGTCGACGACGATGGCGTAGCGCTGGTCCTGCTCCATCTGCAGCAGGTAGCGCGGCACGAAATCGGCTGGCGGTTTTTCGCGATAGGCCTTGAGGCGAACCAGGGCCTCGGCGCGCAGGTCGGCGATCTTGTCGGCCGGTGCGTCGCTGAGCGCGCCGAAGGTCTGGATCGGCTGCGCCTTGGCGAGCAGCAGGTCGCCCTTGATCAGGTTGGCCAGGCGGTAATTCGGATGCTGGCGGAGCAAGGCCTCGGTCAACTGTAAGGCGTTGCCCAGCCGGTTGGCTTCGATTTCGGCAAAAATGCGGGCCAGCGTTTCTTCCGGCCCGGAGCCGGAGACGACGGACGAGAAGGGCGAAGTCTTGGCCAGCGCATCGCTTGCGCTGCGGGCCAACGGGGTGTGGGCAGCCGGCGAGTTGCCTGCCGGCTTGTGGTCTCCTGGTTTGTCCGACAGCTTGGCCACGGCCCCCGCGGTAACGGTGGCGGCCAGAGCCAGCAGGAGATAGCGAATCTTTACCCTCACCGAGCGTTTTCTTCCTTGATCAGCCACTTGCTACCCGAACGGACCAGGACCAGGGTCTTGGTCGTCGAGCTGGACAGGCCGGTGGCCTTGTAGTGTTGGCGGAACTTGGCGGTGGCCTTGTCGCCGTTGATGCTGACCTGCGGCGCGTCGACGGAGACGGAAATCTTGCCGCCCTTGCCGGCGATGCGCTGTTCGCGTTCCTGCTCCCAGGCCTTGCGGCTCATGCCCTTGGGGGTGTCGAAGTCGCTGGCGTAAGCGCCGAGGTAGGCCTTCATATCCTTGCGCGACCAGGCGTCGGCCCAGGCGTTGATGGCCTTGACGACATCGTCGCTGCCGGGGGCGGCGGCAGGTTTGGCAGGGGCCGGAGCCGGGGCGGCGGCGACCGGAGCCGGCGCTGTGGCTTG
>DATGXM010000480.1:0-3312 GCA_035298985.1 Azonexus sp.
ATCCGGAGCGCCGCCTGGACGAATACCCCTTCCAGTTTTCCGGCGGCATGAAGCAGCGGGTGATGATCGCCATCGCCCTGGCCGGCGAACCGGAATTGCTGATCGCCGACGAGCCGACCACGGCCCTCGATGTCACGGTCCAGGCGCAGATCCTTGATCTGCTGGCCAGCCTGCAGGCCCAACGCGGCATGGCCATCCTGCTCATCACCCACGATCTGGGCGTCGTCGCCCGCATGGCGCATCGCATCGGCGTGATGTACGCCGGCGAACTGGTCGAGGTGGCCAGCCGTCAGGAATTCTTCACCCGGCCACAGCATCCCTACACGCAGGCGCTGTTCGAGGCGCTGCCCGACATTTCGCGGCGCGGCCAGCGCCTGACCACCATTCCCGGCCAGGTGCCGTCGCTCGCCGCCATGCCGCCGGCCTGCCGCTTCGCCGACCGCTGCAGCCACGTCATGCCGGTCTGTCGCGAGCAATGGCCGCATTGGCGCGGTCAAAGTGAGCACACCCTGCGTTGCCACTGGCACGGCGAAGCGTCGGCTGTGGATGTGGCGCAGCACGACATTACCGAACTTGACGTCACGACCGGCAAGGACTTCCTGGCAGTCAACGACCTGAAAGTGCATTTCCCCATCCGCAAGGGATTGCTGCAGCGCACGGTCGGCCAGGTGCGGGCGGTCGATGGCGTGTCGCTGGCCATTTCTCCGGGGCGGACGCTGGCCCTGGTCGGCGAATCCGGCTGCGGCAAGACGACGGTGGGCAAGGCCTTGTTGCAGCTCATCGCGCCGACCGCCGGCTCGGTTCGCCTCGGCGGCAACGAGTGGGTCGGCCTCAAGGGCGAGCGCCTGCGCGCGGCGCGGCGCCACATGCAGATGATTTTCCAGGACCCCTTCGCCTCGCTGAATCCCCGTCTGCGGGTTGGCGAAATCATCGCCGAAGGCATGGAAGCCCTGGGCGTGACGGGTGACGCGACATCGCGCCGTGCCGCGGTTGGTGCGCTGCTCGGCCAGGTCGGTTTGCCGGAGGAGGCGATCGATCGCTATCCGCACGAGTTTTCCGGCGGCCAGCGCCAGCGCATTGCCGTCGCCCGCGCCCTGGCCGTGCAGCCCGAATTGTTGATCTGCGACGAGCCGACATCGGCGCTCGACGTGTCGGTGCAGGCCCAGATCCTCAATCTGCTGAAAAAGCTGCAGAGCGAGCTGGGCATCGCCTACCTGTTCATTACGCACAATTTTGCCGTGGTCGAATACCTGGCGCACGACGTGGCGGTGATGTACCTCGGGCGCATCGTCGAGCGGGGCAGGGCGGAGGAGGTGCTGCGCGCCCCGCGGCATCCCTACACACAGGCCCTACTGTCGGCGGTGCCGATGCCGCGTCTGGAAGGGGCGATGGCAGTTATCCGTTTGCCCGGCGAAACGCCGTCGCCGGCCAATCCGCCGGCCGGCTGCCATTTCCATCCACGCTGTCCGCATGCCATGGAGGTGTGTCGAGGGCACTATCCCGAGGTCACCGAGGTTTCAGCGACGCACGCGGCGAATTGCCACCTGCTGGGCTGAGTTACTTGTGTTTCTTGGGGGCCGGCTTGGCGCCCTTGGCCGGGCTGGCGGCTGGCTTGCCGGAAGCGGCTTTGCTGCTGCTGGCCTTGGGCGAGGCCTTGCCGGTACTTTGGGCGGCGACCTTCTCGTTCTTCGCCGTTATTGTTTTACCCGCCTTGCCGCTTTTGGTCGTCGCCACTTCGTCGCGCGTGGCACATGGCTTGGCCCCGCGTTTGGCCGATTTGCCACAGGTTCGTGCGATGCGTTCCGGTTCGATGAAGTGTTGCGGTGCTGGTGCATTGAGCAGCGAGGTCAGGCCCGTGGTGCTGCCGTTGCCGGGGACCAGCAAGGTCGATCCGGCACCGAGGCGCACCTTCTCCGAAAGGCCGTTGACGCGGGCGAGTTCGGCCGCCGTCGTGTCGAAACGGGCCGCAATGTGCTCCAGGCGTTCGGCCGAGGTCACGGTATAGGCCTGCCACTGGGTCAGCGGTACCTTGCTGTTGTGCAGGTTGCTGCGGAAGGTATCGAGCTTGTCGGCTGGGATGACGACCGGGGTGTCCGGCTTGATGATGGGCCGGTTGTGCGACGGGTTCAGGCGCTGGAATTCCTCGACCGTCATGTTGGCCAGCTGGGCGGCGGTCTTCACGTCGATCGGTGTGGGGCTTTCCAGTGTCGCGAAGTACGGATCGTTCGGGATGAAGGGCAGGCCGAGGCGGGCGATCAGCGCCGGGTTGCCGAAAATATTCTTCAGCGCCTGCAGCTTGGGGACGTAATGCCGGGTTTCGTTCGGCATGTTCAGGCTCGGGTAGTCGGTCGGCAGGCCGCGCGACTCGTTCTTGACGATGGCTTTTTTGACCGCGCCTTCTCCCCAGTTGTACGAGGCCAGCGCCAGGTGCCAGTCGCCATGCATTTCGTAGATGGCCTGCAGGTAGTCGAGCGCGGCATTGGTCGAGGCGACGATGTCGCGGCGCTCGTCGCGCCACCAGTTCTGTTCGAGATTGAAGCGCTTGCCTGTGGCCGGGATGAACTGCCACAGGCCGGAGGCGTGGGCACGCGAATAGGCGTTAGGGTTGAAAGAGCTTTCCACCATGGGCAGCAGGGCCAGTTCGGTCGGCATGCCGCGCGCTTCCAGTTCCTCGACGATGTGGTGAAGGTAGGGTCGGCTGCGCTCGACCATGCGGCGCAAGGCGTCCGGCCGGTTCTGGTACCACTGCTGGTAATGCAGGACCAGGTCGTCGTTCAGGTCGGCCATCGCGAAGCCATTGCGTATCCGGTCCCACAGATTGTTTTCGCGGATGGTCAGGTCGATGCTGAGCGGCAGTTGCGGCGCGCCCTTGATTTCCTGCACCGTCAGCGTGTCGTCGCCGCGGCTGGGCGTTTCCAGCATCGACGGCATGATCAGCGACTGGAATACCGACTGCTCTTCCAGTTGGGCCAAAGCCGGCACTGCCCACAGGCCGAGTGCAATGGAAAAGGCGGCTTGGCGAATCTTGAGCAGAGGCGACGAAATGATACGGTGCTGCATGGATGGCGTGCCGGACTCGCGCAATCGAAAGGGGGGCAATTATACCTTGCAGTCCTCGGCTCTCTTTTTGGCAGCGGCAATAAAAAAACCAGCCGAAGCTGGTTTCCTTATAACTGGCGGAGTGGACGGGACTCGAACCCGCGACCCCCGGCGTGACAGGCCGGTATTCTAACCGACTGAACTACCACTCCGCACTTTGACTTGCACTACCAATTCTTGGCGTCCCCATGGGGATTCGAACCCCAGTTACCG
>DATGXM010000481.1:0-12910 GCA_035298985.1 Azonexus sp.
ATAGGTGTTTATATTGTATTTAATCGATTTCAAGGCTTTGCTCAGGTCGGCATCCAGAGGAAAGCGGCTGATAAGGGAGCAGACCTTCCTGCCCTGGCCCGAGGATTTGCCGGAGATCCGCCGCCTGCTGACACTGACCGAGCATCTCGGCATGCCGTCCTGCGGCGAGGCGCTGGAACTCCCCATCCTGCCCGCCGAAGCCGCCACCTTCGCTGCCTTGCGGGCCATGCTGCCGCTCGGCGAGAACGGCTATGCCTGCCTCCACCCCGGCGCCCGCTTGGCTTCCCGGCGCTGGCTGCCCGAGCGTTTCGCGCTGGTCGCCGATGCCCTGGCGGCGGTCGGGCTGGTCATCGTGCTGACCGGCACCGCCGAGGAGGCACCGCTGCTCGCCGCCATCCGCCAGAACATGCGGCGGCCGGCCATCGATCTCGCCGGGCACACCACGCTCGGCACCCTGGCCGCCCTGGTGGCGGCCGCCGAACTGGTGGTCTGCAACGACACCGGGATGTCGCACGTTGCGGCGGCGGTCGGCACCCCCAGCGTGGTGATCTGCTCGGGCGCCGACGCCCGGCGGTGGCGCCCGCTCGACGGCGAGCGCCACCGCGTGCTCGCCCACGCCGTCCCCTGCCGCCCCTGCGCCTACGACGAATGCCCGACCGGGCATGCCTGCGCCCGCGGGATCAGCGTCGAAGATGTCGTCCGCGAGTCCTTTTACCTGCTTTCCAATCATCGAAGGAGCCACCATGTTGCGGAATAAGCTACGCATCCTGACCTGGCATGTGCATGGCAATTACCTCTATTACCTGTCGCATGTACCGCATACTTTCTACGTCCTCACCGATCCCGACCGCTCGCCGGGCTACGCCGGCCGGGCCGGCTGCCTGCCGTGGGGCGACAACGTCGTCGAGGTGTCGCTGGCCGAGGTCAAATCCACCGCCTTCGACTGCGTCCTCTACCAGTCGCGGCGCGGCTACGAGCAGGACCGCCTGCAGCTGCTCAGCGAGGCGCAGCGCAACCTGCCGCGCATCTACCTCGAACACGATCCACCGCGCGACAACCCGACCGACACCCGCCACCCGGTCAACGATCCGGGCACCCTGCTCGTCCATGTCACCCATTTCAACCAGCTGATGTGGGACAGCGGCTCGACCCCCAGCTGTGTCGTCGAGCATGGCGTGGTGCTGCCCGACGGGGTGCACTACAACGGCCGCCTGGCGCGCGGCATCGCCGTGGTCAATCACCTTGCCCGGCGCGGCCGGCGGGTCGGATCCGACATCTTCGCCGCCGCCCGCGACCAGGTGCGCCTCGACCTGGTGGGCATGGAATCGGAGCGCAGCGGCGGCCTGGGCGAGATACCCAACGACGAGTTGCCGGCCTTCATGGCGCATTACCGCTTCTACTTCCACCCGCTGCGCTGGACCAGCCTGGGCCTGGCCGCCATCGAGGCGATGATGATCGGCCTGCCGGTGGTCGGCCTGGCCACCACCGAGCTGGTCACGGTGATCCGCAACGGCCAGTCGGGCTTCGTCGACACCGACCTGAAGCGGCTGATCGAGCCGATGCGCCATCTGCTCGACCACCCCGACGAGGCTGCCGCGATGGGCCGGGTGGCGCGCCGGGAAGCCCTGCGCCGCTTCAACATCGACCGTTTCGTGGCCGACTGGTTGAGCGTCTTCCGCGATGTGACGGGCTAGATCATGGCCCGGCCCATCGCCCGGCGCGTCCTGGTCACCGGCGGCGCCGGCTTCCTCGGCTCGCATCTCTGCGAGCGCCTGCTGGCTGACGGCCACGAGGTGCTGTGCGTGGACAACTTCTACACCGGGCTGCGCGCCAACATCGCCCACCTGCTGAGCCGCCCCAATTTCGAGCTGCTGCGCCACGACATCACCTTCCCGCTCTACGTCGAGGTCGACGAGATCTACAACCTGGCCTGCCCGGCCTCGCCCATCCATTACCAGAACGACCCGGTGCAGACGGTGAAGACCAGTATCCACGGCGCCATCAACATGCTGGGGCTGGCCAAGCGGGTGAAAGCCAAGATCCTGCAGGCGTCGACCAGCGAAATCTACGGCGACCCGGCCGAGCACCCGCAGTGCGAGGCCTACTGGGGCAACGTCAATCCGGTCGGCCCGCGCGCCTGCTACGACGAGGGCAAGCGCTGCGCCGAGACGCTGTTCTTCGACTACCACCGCCAGCACAAGGTGCGCATCAAGGTGGCGCGCATCTTCAACACCTACGGGCCGCGCATGCGTCCCGACGACGGCCGGGTGGTCTCCAATTTCATCGTCCAGGCCCTGGCCGGCGAGGCGCTCACCCTGTACGGCGACGGCACACAGACGCGGGCCTTCTGCTACGTCGATGACCTGGTCGAGGCGCTGGTCGGCCTGATGGCGACGCCGGAGGATTTCTCCGGCCCGCTCAATCTCGGCAATCCGCTGGAATTCACCATGCGCGAACTGGCCGACCGCATCATCACGCTGACCGGCTCGGCGTCGACCATCGTACACCGGCCGCTGCCCTTCAACGACCCGGTGCGGCGACGCCCGGACATCGGGCTGGCCCGCCGCCTGCTCGACTGGGAGCCGAAAATCGGGCTGGACGACGGCCTGCGGCGCACCATCGCCCATTTCGCCGCCAACGGCAACGAATGACAAAGGCCGGGCAAGCCCGGCCGGTATTCAGAAATACGCCGAATTTCAATGCACCGTGCTGGTGCCGGTCTCGGATAGGGGCCGCCGTACATCACGTCGCGTGCCGCGGGCGCCGAGCACACCACCGCCGATGGCGCTGAGCAGCGACAACAGGATGGCCGCGCTCAGCCAGCCGCTGGCGATCGAGGCGTTGTGCAGGGTGTTCTCGGTGGCTTCGCGGGCCTGCGGCGAGGCCTGGTTCTCGCGTCCGGACAGCACCAGCGCCTGGTCCACCAGCTGGCTGGCCTGTTCGTTGCTCAAGCCGAAGCGCTCACGCATGGCGGTGACTGCTTCCTGCCGATTGCCGGAGTCGATCTTGCTGGCGATTTCGCTGCTCGCGATGCGCTCGCCCGGCGTGACGGCGTTGAACAGCGTGCCCAAGGTCGTACCGGCCACCGAACTGAGGATGAAAACCGAGATGAGCAGCGTCGAACCCCAGGCCACGACGCCGTGCAGCACGCCGTCCGACACGCGACGCATGCCGGCGGTGCGGGCGGCGACATAGCCGCCGGCAAAGGCGGCGATCACCATGCTGATGGTGTTCCAGATGGCCACCGCCATCGGCACGCCGGTCTGCGCCGCCTGGCGGGCCTCGCCGGTGTCGAACATGGCCAGCCCGGTGGCGGCCCCGATCAGGAGCAGCAGCAGGTTGATCGCGATGCCCACGGCCAGCCCGGCCAGGATACCGCCCCAGCTCAGGGCATGCTGGGGCAGACGATAGGATTCGCTGACGGTGGTGGGGGTAATGATATTGACGGCCATGGTCTGTCCTTCCTCTAGTGCATTCGGCCCGATCCTGGTTCATGCCTGTGCCGCTCCATCGGGCAGAGGAGCCACGGCTTGGGCAATCAGTGTGTGGTCACCTTGCTTTGTCTTTGCAATTGCTGCGCCATGGTCAGGTGCTCGCGCAGCCGGGGCAGGGTCTGTTCGGCGAAGGCCCGCAACTGCGGGTCCTGTCCTTCGCGGGCCTCCTTCTCGAACAGCTGGATGGCCTTGTTGTGGGACTCGATGCCGAATTCGAGGACGAAGGTGCGGTCGCCCTCGGCCGCCGGCATGCCGCGCAGGCGGTCGAGCATCTCCTTGGTGCCCTTGCTGGCGATGGCCGGCACCACGATGCCCTTGCCTTCGGCGATGCGCTTGAGTTCGTCGTTGGCGCTCAGGTGTTCGCGTTCAAGCTGGCGGGCGTAGGTCTTGACGCCCGGATCGGTGCTGCGCGCCGCCATCATCCGGCTGGCATCGATCTCGGCCTGGCCGCTGGCGGCCGCTTCGACGATGAAACTGCGTTCGGCCGCCGCCACTGGCAGGCTGGGCTGGGCCGGCGGTGCCTGCCCGGTGCCCGCTGCAGCGGTGGCGCCGACGGATGGTGCGGCGGATGGTGTGGCGGATACGGATGGTGAAGTGGCCGCCGGCGGGGAAGACGAGGCGGAAGACACCCCGGCGGCGGCGCTACCCGTTGCCTCGGGCGACGTACTGCCGCGCGTCGCACTCTCCGTGCTCGGCTTGGGTAGCTTTTCGCTACGACCGCAGGCGATCACGGCCAGCGCCAACACGGCAACGGTACCGAAACTCCAATTCAATAAGCGGGCCATGGCGAGACTCTTTCGTTGAGAAAACACGAAACTTTCCTGCATTTGTCGTGCCCATGCCGGAAAAGGCCGGCATCCCCGCGGGCGGTGCCGGCGACGGCATGCCGGCGTAATTCTTACCGGCGTCCTGTAAAAGTTGCCGGTACCGTCGGCTTTCCCGTCCCCGCAGCCTTGCCGCTGAGTGCCGGAGATTGGCGCAGCTCTTGCATGCCGCCCTGATCCGGCCGGGAAAGTCTCGGGGCCTGCGTCGGCTTTAAGGAGACCCCATGAGCCTTGGTATGGAACTACGCTTGCGCCAGCATCTGGCCGTCACCCCGCAGCTGCAGCAGGCACTGCGCCTTCTGCAGCTGTCGTCACTTGAATTTGCCGAGGAGGTGCAGCAGGTCCTGGCCCGCAATCCCTTTCTCGAAGAACCCGCCGATGCCGTGATCCCGCCGCCGGCCAGCGGCAGCAAGGCAGAAGCACCGGACGAAACGCCGGGCCCGGCTTCGCCGGAAAAGACGGAGAGCGACGAGAATGGCGAAGGCGGCGAGGCCGGCGACTGGACAAGCGCCCCGGCCGGCGGCAGCGACGAGGATGGCGACTGGACGAGCTGGTCCGAAGCGCCGGTCGGCATGCGCGAACAGTTGCGCCGGCAGCTGCTGCTCTTTCCCCTGAGTCCGCGCGACCGGGCGCTGACCGACCTGGTCATCGACGAATTGACCGACGCCGAGTATTTCGAGTCCTCGGTCGAGGAACTGGCGGCGCTGGTGGCGCCCGAGCACGAGGTCGAGCCGCAGGAAATCCTGGCCGCCCTGCGCCTGGTCCAGCATCTCGAACCGGTCGGCATCGGCGCCCGTTCGCTGCAGGAGTGCCTGGAACTGCAACTGCGTGCCCTGCCCGAGAGCACGCCGGGCCGCCCGCTGGCATTGCAGATCGTCGGCGAGCACTTCGCCCTGCTCGCCCGCCGCGATTTCGCCCGCCTGCAGCGCCTGACCGGCTGCGACGACGCGGCGCTGCACAGCGCCCGGGTCCTCATCCGCAAGCTCGATCCACGGCCGGGCAGCTGCTTCGGGACGGACGACGTGCGTTATGTGATTCCCGATATCCTGGTCAGCCGGCAGCGCGGCAACTGGGTGTGCACCATCAACCCGGCAGTGCAGCCCCGTCTGCGCATCAACCAGTACTACGCCGAACTTGCCGCCCGCCGCGGCTACTGCGACGCCTCGTTCGCCGGGCAGTTGCAGGAGGCGCGCTGGTTCCTGCGCAACATCGAGCAGCGCTTCACCACCATGCTGCGCGTCGCCACCGCCATCGTCGCCCGCCAGCGCGCTTTCCTGAACTACGGCGAGGCGGCCATGAAACCGCTGATCCTCAAGGACATCGCGCAGGAACTGGCGCTGCACGAATCGACCGTCTGCCGCGTCACCAACGGCAAGTACATGGCGACGCCGCGCGGCCTGTTCGAATTCAAGTACTTCTTCTCGCGCCAGCTGTCCATGGACGATGGCGGCGCCTGCTCGGCCCTGGCCATCCGTGCCCTGATGAAGGAACTGATCGCCGCCGAGCCGCCCGGCGATCCGCTCTCCGACGCCCAGCTGACACGCCTGCTCGCCGACCAGGGGCTGAAGCTCGCACGGCGCACGGTGACCAAGTACCGGACCCTGATGCGCATCCCCAGCGTCGAACTGCGCCGGGCCGGGGCGGGCACACCCATTGCAACCCAGTAGATCGAGGGCGCCACAAAGATCGCCGACATCCGGTTATCAGCAACGCTATTGACCGAGGTCGATTCCGTTCTATACCGGCCCTCCGCGATTTTGTCAGGACAACCGTTTCGACGCTTTCCTGACGACGCCCTCCTCCTCCTATTTAAAGGGCTTTCGTCAAACGGAAGCCCTTTTTTTGGCTGTCGGGATACGCGGACAGGCGCGCACGCGGGATAAGTGCGGCATGGCAGGGCGGCGGCGACTCGGAAATTTTTACAAGGACGCGTCAAATTTGCACGCGTCCAACGCATGGGGTCCGGCTGTGCCCTGTTCCGCCCTTCGCGGAACAGGGCCCTAGATGATCCGCAGCAGCCAGAGAACGAGCAGAACGACGAGCAGGGTGCCCAGGATGCCGCTCGGGGCGTAGCCCCATGAGCCGCTATACGGCCAGCTCGGCAGTGCGCCGATGAGGAGCAGCACCAGCACGATGAGCAGGATGGTGGTGAAGGTCATGCGTAACTCCTTGCAATGCGGCACCGGCCTGGCACCGCACTGGAACCCGGCAGCTTTCGTGCCCGGCGGGTATGCGTCTTGCAGTTGCCATGAGTACGGTGATCGACCGGGTCCTGCTCAATGGAGGTATCCATGCTGTATTACGCTGCGGTATTTTTTGTCATCGCGCTGATCGCCGCGTTGCTCGGTTTCGGCGGCATTGCGGCCGGGGCTGCCAGCATCGCCCAGTTCATCTTTTACATCTTTATCGTTGTGGCGATCATTTCGCTGATCGCCGGGGTGATCCGACGACGCTAGCGGCGCCAGGCCGGACAGACAACTTTTCAATGGCGTCAGCGAGCAAGGTGCAACGCCAGGACGAACATTCAGGAAAGCGCGGCACATCCGCTGCGCCACCGCCCGTTTCCCATCAGGAGAACACGTCATGAATACATCAAAAGCCCTGCTGGTCGCCGTGCTGGCGACGGCGACCCTGCCCGCCTTCGTCGGCTGTTCGAACATGACCTCGCCGACCGAGCGCCGACAGTCGGTCGGCAGCTATATCGACGACGCTACCGTGACGACGCGGGTCAAGGCGGCGCTGGCCGAAGACAAGCAGGTCCGGGTGACGCAGGTCAATGTCGAGACTTACCAGGGTGTCGTCCAGCTCAGCGGCTTCGTGGACACCGAGTCCGACGTGCACCGGGCCGCCGAAGTGGCGCGCAATGTCGCCGGCGTCAAGTCGGTGAAGAACGATATCCGCGTCAAGCCGCGCTGAGCGGCGGTGGTGCCAAAGGAGAAGTGCGATGACGAATATCCATCGATTCGGGCTGCACGTGGCAGCCAGTGTGCTGGCCGCCAGTTTGGCCGGTCCCTTGCTCGCCGCTGACCGACCGGCTGGCCAGGCTGCAACGGAGGCCACCGGCCAGAACGCCCAGACCGCGACGCGCGACCTGCGCGCCAGCAAGGTGATCGGCATGAAGGTGCGCAATGCCCAGGATCAGGATCTGGGCAAGATCGACGACTTGATCGTCGATGTCAATAACGAGCGGGTCGCTTACGCCATCCTGTCCTTTGGCGGCGTGCTCGGCCTCGGGCAGAAGCTGTTCACCTATCCGCTGTCGCTGTTCCAGCCGGCGCCCGGACGCAACGACGAACTGGTGCTCAATGTCGAAGAGGAGCGCCTGAAGAAGGCGCCGGGCTTCGAACGCAAGAACTGGCCGGACTGGAACCAGTCCAGCTACCGGGGCGATGTTGACCGCTATTTCGGCCCGACGGTGAGTCCGAAAGCCATGCCCAACCAGCGCCTGGTACGGGCCAGCGAGCTGATCGGCAAGAATGTCGACGATAGCGAAGGTCACCACGCCGGCGAGTTGAAGGATCTGGTGGTCAACCTGGGCAATGCCCGGGTGCATTACGCCGTCTTCGACCTCGACAAGGCGTGGAGCCCGAACGACAAGCTGGTGCCTGTCACGTTGCACACCTTCAATTTCCCGACCGATCGCAGCAAGAAGGACATCGTGCTCAAGGTGGGCCGCAACGACCTCGACATGTCGCAAGGCTTCGATGCCGGCAAATGGCCGGATGTCAGCGATCCGGCCTACCAGCGCAATATCGACAGCTACCTGCAGCGCTCCGCCAGCAAATCCCGCTCGACCGGCGCGGCCGGCCCGGTCCGGGAATAGCCGACGGCGTGCCGGCAGGCAGCGGAAAGCCTCCGGCATGCTCGCCATCCGGCATGTCACCGTCTACCGTTACGCGCGGCCGGTCGTCTTCGGGACCCATCGCCTGATGTTCCGCCCGCGCGACAGCCACGACCTGCGCCTGCTCGACACGGCGCTGACCATCAGCCCCCCGGCTTCTTCGCTGCGCTGGCTGCACGATGTCTTCGGCAACTCGGTGGCGATTGCCGAATTCACCGCGCCGGCCGCCGAGCTCCGCTTCCAGAGCGACATCCGGCTCGAGCACTATGCCGTCGAGACGCCGGAGTTTCCCATCGAGGACTATGCCCGCAGCTATCCCTTCAGCTATTCGGCCGACGAGATTCCCGACCTCGGGCGGACCATCGAGCGCCACTATCCCGATCCCGACCACCGGGTCGACACCTGGGCCAAGCAGTTCGCCCGGGCGCCCGACGGCAACGGAATGGTCGCCACCCAGCCCATGCTGGAACGCCTGATGCGGGCCATCCACGACGATTTCGCCTACCAGGGCCGCGACGCCGAGGGCACGCAGACACCGGTCGAGACGCTGGCCCGGCGCCAGGGCAGCTGTCGCGACTTCGCGCTGCTGATGATCGAGGCGGCCCGCAGCCTGGGCTTCGCCGCCCGCTTCGTCAGCGGCTACCAGTACGATCCGGAGCGCGATCCGGCCACCGGCGGATCGCCGACCGGAACGACCCACGCCTGGGTGCAGATCTACCTGCCGGGCGCCGGCTGGGTCGAGTTCGACCCGACCAGCGGCACCATCGGCGGCCGCAACCTGATCCGCGTCGCGGTGGCCCGCGAGCCGCAGCAGGCCGTGCCGTTGGCCGGCGTGTGGACCGGGGCCCCCGCCGACTACCTGGGCATGGAGGTGTCGGTGGCGGTGACGACCAACGCCGCCGCCCTCTGACCCATCCAGCCGCCGGGCACCTGGCCCGCGATGAGCCCTCTCGACATCTGGTGCATCGTGATCGGTGCCATCCTCGTTTCGATGGCGCTGACCAGCAGCATCGTCGAGCGTCTGCCGGTGACGCCCGCCATCCTCTACCTGGCGGCCGGCTATGCCATCGGCCGGGGCGGTGTCGGCCTGCACGAGCTCGATCCGGTCGTCGACGCGCCCCTGTTGCGTGCCCTTTCCGAAATCGCCATCGCCATCTCGCTGTTCGCCGTCGGTCTCAAGCTGCGCGTGCCGATGACCCGCCATGCCTGGCGCGTGCCGCTGCGCCTCGCCGTTCCCGCCCTGGTGCTGACCATGCTGTTCTTCGCCGGCGCCGCGCACTGGATCTACGGGCTTTCCCCGGGCCTGGCGCTGCTGCTGGCGGCCATCCTCTCCCCTACCGACCCGGTGCTCGGTGCCGACGTCCACGTCGCCCGTCCCGGCGACCGCGACCAGGTGCGCTTCGGGCTGACGGCGGAAGGCGGCATCAACGACGCCGTGGCCCTGCCCGCCGTGCTGCTCGGGCTGGGCCTGCTCGGCCGGCACGATCTCGGGGCTTTTGGGTGGCACTGGCTGCTGGTCGAGGTGCTGTGGTTCATGCTGGGCGGTTTCGCCGTCGGCTGGGCCATCGGCTGGCTGGTCGGGCGCCTGGTGCTGCAACTGCGCCGCCATCGCATCGCCGTCGGGCTCGATGAATTCCTCGGCTTCGGCGTCATGGGCCTGGCTTTCGGCATCGCCGGGCAACTGCTCGCCTCGGAATTTCTCGCCGTATTTGCCGCCGGACTGGCGCTGCGCCACATCGAGCGGCGCGTCTCGGTGGGCGGCGGCGTCAAGCCGGGTGAGGTCTCGCTCGACGACAAGGCCGCCGCCGTCGACCCCGAACGCGCCGCCGCCCACATGACGCATTCGCTGCTCGCCTTCAACACGCAGGCCGAGCACATCGCCGAACTGTCGCTGGTCATGGTGCTCGGCGGCCTGCTCGCCAGCGTCGTGCCGGATTTCCGGGACCTGCTGCTGGGGGCTTTCCTGTTCCTCGTCGCCCGCCCGCTGGCCGTGGCGCTGGCGCTCGTCGGCACCGGCTGCCTCAGCGAGCAGCGCCGGCTGATCGCCTGGTTCGGCATCCGCGGCATCGGTTCGCTGTACTACCTCGCCTTCGTGCTGCAATCCGGCCTGGTCGGGCCGCCGGCCGACCGCCTGGCATCCACCGTGCTGCTGGTGACCGCCGCCTCCATCGTGGTGCACGGACTGACGGCGACGCCGCTGATGCAGCGCTACTACCGCCGCTCGCGGCCGGGCAACGGGCAGTGAGCGGCTTGCTCAGCCCCCGGCGCCATCCCCTTCGGCGCTGTGCAGGTTGTGCGTGACGAAATCGCGCTCGGGGCCGGGCAGGTCCAGCCAGTCCTCGTGATGCAGCGTGCGGCGCATGTCATCGAGGCCGCAGGCCCAGTGGTCGCGCATGGTCAGCGCGCCGAACTCGTAGTCCTTGGCCATGCCGTCCCATTCCTTGTCGCGGTAGATCAGGTGGATGACGTTGACCCGGCGGTCGCTGGCCCACAGCCGGGCTTCCTTGCACGCCGCGTCGTTGCAGCGGTGCTCTTCCGGAATGCGGTGCAGGAGCTTGCGCACCAGGTGGCGGACGTGCTGTTCGCGCGCCAGCAGATCGGTGATGGCCCGCGTCCGGCTGGAATACTGGATGTCCTTGACGCGTTCCTGGGCATCCCAGATGTTGTTGGGCACGATGCCGCGGGCGCTCCACAGGTCGACCTGGAAGGCCAGCGTGTCGGGGCGCGGCCAGGTGGTGAGCACCTTGAGCAGCGGCGTGTTGGAGACCAGGGCGCCGTCCCAGTAGAACTCGCCGTCGATCTCGACCGGCGGAAAAGCTGGCGGCAGCGCGCCCGAGGCCATGAAGTGCTCGGCCCGCAGGCGGCCTTTCCAGTGGCCGCTGGTGTTGTCGAAATATTCGAAATTGCCGGTGCGCACATTAACCGCGCTGACCGTGACGCGGGTCTCCCCCGCGTTGATCCGCTCGAAATCGACCAGCTTTTCCAGCGTCGCCTTCATCGGCGCCGTGTCGTAGTAGCTGACCTTGCCGGGCGGTTGCTCCAGGGACAGCCAGGGTGGCGGCAGGCGCGGCAGAAAAAAGCCGGTCTGGCCCTGGGCGATGGCATGCCAGGCGGTGAAGGCGCTGAAACTCTTGCGCACCTCGCCGCCCATCCGGGCCACCCAGTTGTCGATCATCTCGTCCATCGGCTGCATCCAGGCCGGTGAGCGGCAGATCGTTTCCCAGAATTCGCGCAGGCGCAGCGTGCGCTCGGCCGGGGCGTTGCCGGCGATGATCGCGGTGTTGAAGGCGCCGATCGAGATGCCGGTCACCCAGTTGGGCGTGATGCCGGCCTCGTCGAGACCCTGGAAGACCCCGGCCTGGTAGGCGCCGAGCGCGCCGCCGCCCTGCAGTACGAGGGCGATCACCGGATAGGGCAGCTGGCGCCGGGGCGGCCTTTCCTCCGGCCGGGGCGCCGGCGGCTCGCGTAGCGGGCGCCCGCCCGGTTCGGCCTCGGCGACGACGGTCAGTGGTCTTTCCTTCCCCCTCATATCATGTGCCAGCCGTGGCTGACGACGATGGATTGCCCGGTCAATGCGGCGCTCGGGAAGGCAGCCAGGAAAAGCACGGTGCGCGCCACTTCCTAGACGGTGGTGAACTGGCCGTCGACTGTCTCGCCCAGCATCACCTTGCTGATCACCTCGCTTTCGCTGATGCCTTTTTCCTTCGCCTGCTCGGGAATCTGCTTGTCGACCAGCGGCGTGCGCACGAAGCCGGGGCAGACGACATGGGAGCGCACGCCGTGGGCGGCGCCCTCCTTGGCGACGACGCGGGCCAGTCCGAGCAGGCCGTGCTTCGCGGCGACATAGGCCGACTTGAGCGGCGAGGCCTCGTGCGAATGCACCGAGCCGGTGTAGATGACCACGCCGCCGCGCGCTTCGTAGCGGTACATGTGGCGCAGCGCGGCGCGGGTGGTCAGGAAGGCGCCGTCGAGATGGACGGCCAGCACCTTGCGCCAGTCGGCGAAGGAAAAATCCTCGATGGGATTGACGATCTGGATGCCGGCATTGGAAATCAGGATGTCGATGCTGCCGTATTTGCTGGCAACGGCATCGAAATTCCGGTCGACCGCGGTTTCGTCGGCGACATCCAGTTTGACAGCCATCGCCCGGCCGCCTTCGAGCTCGATATCGCCGGCCACGGCGCGGGCGCCGGGGAGGTCGAGGTCGGCGATGGCGACGGCGGCGCCGGCCCGGGCCAGGGTCATGGCGATGGCCTTGCCGATGCCGCTGGCGGCCCCGGTGACGATCGCCACGCGGCCGTCCAGTTCAGGTCTTGTCTGGTGACTCATGTTATTCGCTCCTGTCGTTGTTGCGCGGCTGCCGCCGCCGGTTTGGGCGATGCACGCTGCCGCCCTGCTCTGTCCCGGCCTTGGCGGCGATGATCGCCTTGACCGGCAGGTGGTCGGATGCAATGCGCGCGCCGGCCGTCCGGTGCGTGCCGAACGCGAGCAGCGCCCAGTACGGGCGGACCCAGACGCGGTCGAGGGCGAAAACCGGCAGGCGGGCCGGAAAGGAGCGTTCGGCCGGGGCCTGGCCGAGCAAGGCGTGCATCCAGCGCAGCGGCCGGCCGACCGGCAGCCATTCGTTGATGTCGCCGAGCACCACGACGGCCTGATCGGCCGGCACTTCGGCGATCAGTTCGAGCATGCGGCGCACCTGGTAGCGGCGTTCGGCCGGGCGCAGGCCGAGGTGGGTGACGAAGACGCGAATC
>DATGXM010000482.1:0-5121 GCA_035298985.1 Azonexus sp.
GACAGCATCGCGGTGGCGGCGATGGCGATGCCGAACAGGCCGCCCATGGCGTATGCGGCGTAGATGGCGGCGCACACCGAGAGAACTGGCAGGGCCGTTGCCTTCATCGACACACCGATGCCGGCAATGATGTTGGTGGCATGGCCGGTCTGGCAGGAAGCGGCGACATGCTTGACCGGGGCGTAGTCGGTCCCGGTGTAATACTCGGTGATCCAGACCAGCGCGGCGGTCAGCACCAGACCTACCACCGAGCAGCCGAACATCGAGGCCGTGGTGATCTTGGCCGTCGCATCGCCAGCGCCGATCAGCCAGGACGTGACCGGGTAGTAGGCGACCAGCGCCAGTACGCCGGCGACGATCAGGCCGCGATAGAGGGCCGCCATGATCTTGCCGCCTTCGGTCGCCTTGACGAACATGCAACCGACAATCGACGCGATGATCGATACGCCGCCCAGGGCCAGCGGGTAGAGCACCAGGTTTTCGCCCAGGCTGGCGTATTGCTTGATGGTCAGCGCCGCCAGCACCATGGTGGCGACGACGGTCACCGCGTAGGTCTCGAACAGGTCGGCCGCCATGCCGGCGCAGTCGCCGACGTTGTCGCCGACGTTGTCAGCAATCACCGCCGGGTTGCGCGGGTCGTCTTCCGGAATACCGGCTTCGACCTTGCCCACCAGGTCGGCGCCAACGTCGGCGCCCTTGGTAAAGATACCGCCGCCGAGACGGGCGAAGATGGAAATCAGCGAAGAGCCGAAGGCCAGGCCGACCAGCGGCTCGATGACGTGATGCAGATCCGAGCCGCCGACCGCCGACTTCAGGAAGGCGAAGTAGCCGGCCACGCCGAGCAGGCCGAGGCCGACGACCAGCATGCCGGTGATGGCGCCGCCCTTGAAAGCGACGGCCAGGGCCGGGGCGATGCCGCCGCGGGCCGCTTCGGCGGTGCGCACATTGGCGCGTACCGAGACGTTCATGCCGATGAAACCGGCCGCGCCGGACAGGACGGCGCCGACCAGGAAGCCGAAGGCGGTCAGCCAGCCCAGCTTGGGCACCAGACCGATGACGAGGAAGAGAATGATGCCGACGATGGCGATGGTCTTGTACTGTCGGTTCAGGTAGGCGCCGGCACCTTCCTGGACAGCTTTCGCGATCTGCTGCATGCGTTCGTTGCCGGCCGGCAACGCGAGGATCTGTTGGCTGGAGATCCAGCCATACAGGACTGCCAACACGGCACATCCGAGTGCCAGTAACAACGCTGTACTCATTACGCTCCCCTCAGTGACGAACAAAAATCAGATGGCGAATGCCTCCAGCTTCTTGGGCACCGCGATATTCTTCAGCCGGATGTAATCCGGCAATCCATTGCGGTACGGCGGCGGCTCTTCGCCTTCGATCAACGGCTGCAGGTAAGCCCGGCAGGCATCGGTAATGTGGAAGCCATCCGCCGAAATGAATTCCGGCGGCATCTTGCGCTCGACGTTGGCGATCTCAGCCAATGGCGCATCGCCGATCCGCCAGCGATACGGCTGGTCGGCCAGACGCTCGACGGTCGCCATCACGGCATTCTTGCCCTGCAAGGCCAGATTGACGGCGGCGACGCCCAGGGCGTGCGCCTGTTCGATGTCGGTCTTCGAGGCGAGGTGGCGGGCCGCACGTTGCAGGTAGTCGGCCAACGCCCAGTGGTACTTGTAGCCCAGCTTGTCCTTGATCAGCTGCGCTACAACCTGCCCGACACCACCCAGCTGCGAGTGCCCGAAGGCATCCTTGCTGCCGGACTCGGCGATCAGCTTGCCGGCGGCATCCGACAGACCTTCCGACACGGCGACCGTGCAGTAGCCATACTGCTTGACGCACTCGTCGACGCGGGCCAGGAAGCGCTCCGGATCGAAGGGCACTTCGGGGAACAGCAGGATGTGCGGCGGCTCGCCGGCATTGCCGGAAGCCAGGCCGCAGGCGGCGGTGATCCAGCCGGCGTGGCGGCCCATCACTTCGAGCACGAAAATCTTGGTCGAGGTGCGCGCCATCGAGGCGACGTCATACCCCGCCTCGCGGATTGAGGTCGCGACGTACTTGGCGACCGAACCGAAGCCCGGGCAGCAATCGGTATGCGGCAGATCGTTGTCGACCGTTTTCGGCACGCCGACGCACACCACCGGATACCCCATCCTCTCGGCGATCTGCGACACCTTCCAGGCGGTGTCCATGGAATCGTTGCCGCCGTTGTAGAAGAAGTAGCCGATGTCGTGCGCCTTGAACACTTCGATCAGGCGTTCGTATTGCGCCTTGTGCTGTTCGAGGCTTTTCAGCTTGTAGCGGCAGGAACCGAAGGCACCACCCGGCGTATGGCGCAGGCGGGCGATGTCCTCGTCGGTCTCGAGGCTGGTGTCGATCAGGTCTTCAGTCAGTGCGCCGATGATGCCGTCGCGCCCGGCATAGACTTTCCCGATCCGGTCGGGATGGCGGCGTGCTTCCTGGATCAGGCCGCACGCCGTCGAATTGATAACGGCGGTAACGCCCCCTGACTGTGCGTAGAAGGCATTCTTCGCCGCCATCTGTTGCTCCTTATTTCAAGGCGTCGAAAACGCTCTTGGTGATCGCGTCGACGTTGCCGACACCGGCAACCTTGCGCACCTTCGGTGCCTTGGCATCGCCTTCGGCAGCCCATTTGCTGTAGAAGTCGACCAGCGGCTTGGTCTGCGAATGGTAGATTTCCAGACGCTTCTTGACCGTTTCTTCCTTGTCGTCATCACGCTGGACCAGCGGCTCGCCGGTCACGTCGTCCTTGCCCTCGACCTTCGGCGGATTGAACACGACGTGGTAGGTGCGGCCGGAAGCCAAGTGGGCACGGCGACCGGCCATGCGGGTGATGATGTCGCTGTCCGGCACGTCGATTTCGAGCACGTACTCGATCGGCACACCGGCGTCCTTCATGGCCTGGGCCTGCGGAATGGTGCGCGGGAAACCGTCGAACAGGTAACCGTTCTTGCAATCGTCCTGGGCCAGGCGATCCTTGACCATGCCGATGATGACGGCGTCCGGCACCAGGCCGCCCGCGTCCATATGCTTCTTGGCTTCCAGACCCAGTGCCGTACCGGCCTTGACCTGGGCGCGCAGCATGTCGCCGGTGGAAATTTGCGGAATGCCGAACTCTTTGCAGATGAAAGTAGCTTGCGTTCCCTTACCGGCGCCGGGAGCGCCCAACAAAATCAACTTCATGAATAGTCCCTCTGGTTTTTGACTCGGAATTTCTTGTAGTCGGCCGTCGTGGCGGCCGTTGGAGATTTGGAAATTACTCGCTATTTCCGGCACGGTCAAACAGTTTGCGCATCCGTTCGGCATCCTCCGGCGTATCGACGCCGGGGGCCGGCGCAGCGTCGATCAGCGTCACGCTGATCCGGTAGCCGTGCCATAAAGCGCGCAGTTGTTCGAGCGATTCGAACTGCTCGGTCGGCGCCATAGTCAAGCCAGCATAGGCCTTCAGAAAGCTGGCCCGATAGGCGTACAGACCCACGTGGCGATAGGCCGGAAAATTGGCCGGCAAGGTTTTGCCGCCTCCCTCGCTGGCGAAGTGATCGCGCGCATACGGAATCGGCGCCCGGGAAAAATAGGCGGCGTCGCCATCGGCCCGGCAAACGACCTTGACCACGTTCGGATTGAAGAAATCGGCAGCGTCGGTGATCGGGTGCGCCACCGTCGCGATGTCAGCGCCACTGGCCGCCAGTTGGCGCGCCGTCTGCAGGATGACTTCCGGCTCGATCAGCGGCTCGTCGCCCTGCACATTGACGATGATGGTATCGCTGCCCCAGCCGCGTTGCTCGACCACTTCGGCCAGGCGGTCGGTACCGGTGGCATGGTCGCTGCGCGTCATCACGGCGGCCACTTCGTGCGCCTCGGCGGCGGCGCGGACTTCGGGGTGATCGGTCGCCACCCAGATTTCCTCGGCGCCGGACCGGCGAGCCCGCTCGGCGACCCGCACCACCATCGGCTTGCCGCCGAGATCGAGCAGCGGCTTGGCCGGCAAGCGGGTGGAAGCGTAGCGCGCCGGAATGACGACCTTGAAGGCCAGCCCGGACATTACTGCTCGTCCGCCGTCAGCTGACGCGCCTCGTCTTCGAGCATGATGGGAATGTCGTCGCGGATCGGGAAAGCCAGCTTGCACGGCTTGCAGACCAGCTCCTTCTCGGTCTTGCGGTGTTCGAGATTACCCTTGCAAATCGGGCAGACGAGAATATCAAGCAACCTGGCGTCCACGGAGTTTCTCCACAATGTGATCAATAAGGGCCGGCGACAACTCGGCCTCGACAGGCAAGACCCAAGCCTCGCCCCCCTGCAGATCCTGGCATTTTACTGCATCCTTCTCGGTCATCAGCAGGACACCGCCGTCGGCAAACGCCAGGTCGGCCTGCTCGTAGCGGTGATGATCGGGAAACGGGTGCGTTTCGCAAGCCAATCCCAGCCCGGCCAGCGTGGCGAAAAAGCGCTCCGGATGGCCGATGCCGGCCAGGGCATGCAAGCGACCGCGCGTCCGCAACTGGTCGGCGGTGCACTTCACGGCGGGATCGCCCAGCCGGTAAAAGCTGCCCGGCCGCAGACTCATGTCGAATACCGGAACCGGGGAAACCAAGACCCCGGCCGGCACGCCGTTGGCCACCACGGCATCGACCGAACGCAGCCGGGACAGCGGCTCGCGCAACGGACCGACCGGCAGGCGCCAGCCATTGCCGACGCCGCGCGCATCGAAGACGGCCAGTTCGACATCGCGGGCCAGCGCATAGTGTTGCAGGCCGTCGTCGCAGAGCACGACATCGACTTCGGGGTGCGCCGTCAGCAAGGCCTCGCCGGCTGCCGCCCGGCTACGGCCGACCCAGACCGGAATACCACCGCGTCGTGCGATCAACAGCGGCTCGTCGCCCACCTCTTCCGGCGTCGAATCGGGCAGGACCGCCCGCACCGCGTCGCCGGAACGCCCGTAGCCGCGGCTGACGACGCCCGGATGCCAGCCGCGCGCCTGAAACTGTTCGGCCAGCCACAGGGTCAAGGGCGTTTTGCCGGCACCACCAACAGTGATATTGCCGACCACGACAACCGGCACCGGCAGGCGCCAGCCATTGCCGACGCCGCGCGCAT
>DATGXM010000483.1:0-2151 GCA_035298985.1 Azonexus sp.
GCCTTCCGCCAGCTGCTCAAGGTCTCCGGCATCGGCGCCCGGACCGCGCTGTCGGTGCTCTCCGGACTGTCGGTCAACGACCTGTCGGCCGCCGTGGCGCAACAGGAACTGGGCCGCCTGATCAAGATTCCGGGCATCGGCAAGAAGACCGCCGAGCGCCTGCTGCTCGAACTGAAAGGCAAGCTGGCCGACGCTACCGGCGTGTCGCTGCATGCGGCCGTCGATGACGCCAAACAGGATATCGCCAACGCCCTGCTCGCCCTCGGCTACAACGAGAAGGAAGCGACCGCAGCGATGAAGCAGCTGCCGGCGGATGTCGGCACTTCCGACGGCATCCGGCAAGCCCTCAAGCTGCTGTCCAAGGTCTAGGCGCAATGCAGCGAGCACTCCCGATACCGTCATTCCCGCGAAAGCGGGAATCCAGGCTTTCGAAACGCCCCTGGATTCCCGCTTTCGCGGGAATGACCGACTGCGGAGCACACCGGTGATCGAGGAACAGGACCCCAAGCGACTGGCGCAGATGGCGCTGGTGGTGCTGCTGATCATCGGCTGCATCGCCCTGTTGCTGCCCTTCATCGGCGCCGTGCTGTTCGCCTTCGTGATCTGGATGTGCAGCTGGCCTTTTTACGCCGAAAAGCTGCTGCCCCGGCTGGCCGGGCGCAACACGCTGGGCGCCTCGTTGATGACGCTGGCGCTGGTCCTCGTCATGCTACTGCCGATGATCTTCCTGGCCGGCTCTCTGGTTAGCGGCGCCAATCAACTGATCGACTTCCTCAAGGACTATCTCGAACAGGGCCTGCCGGCCCATGCGCCGAGCTGGCTGAGCGGCCTGCCGGTCATCGGCGGCGAGATCGACGCCAGCTGGCACCGCGTCGCCCGCAGCCGCGCCGAATTGACCGCGCTGCTCGGTCAGTTGGTTGCCCCCGCCCGGCAATTCGCCCTCACTCTCGGCGGCATCGTCGCCAACGGCCTGCTGCAACTGGCGCTGGTGCTGTTCGTCGTCTTTTTCCTCTACCGCGACGGCATGGCGATCAGCCAGGCGCTCTACGTCGGTGCGCGCAAGCTGGGCGGCGAACTTGGCGAGGACATGCTGGACAAGGCGCGCGGCACGGTGGTCGGCGTCATGCTCGGCATCGTCGGCACCGCCGCAGCGCAGGGCACGGTGGCGATGCTCGGCTTCCTGATTGCCGGAGTGCCGACCGCCCTGCTGCTCGGCTTCGCCACCTTCTTCCTGTCCATGGTGCCGATCGGCCCACCGCTGATCTGGGGCGGCGCCGCCGCCTGGCTGTACAGCGACGGACAGACCGGTTGGGCGATTTTCCTGGTGCTGTACGGCCTGCTGGTGATCAGCAGTATCGACAACTTCGTCAAACCCATCCTGATCGCCCGCGGCGCCGGGCTGTCCATCCTGCTCATCGCCCTCGGCGTGCTCGGCGGCGTGCTGGTCTTCGGCTTCATCGGCATCTTCCTCGGACCGGTGCTGCTGGCCCTCGGCGACATGCTGCTCCGCCGCTGGCTGCGTGAGGAAAAAACGACATGATCGAAACCGACAAGCTGGTCGCCAGCGACCGTATCATCGCCCCGCAAAGCAAGTCGGCACAGGAAGAAGCGCTCGAACGCGCCCTGCGTCCCAAGCGACTGGCCGACTACACCGGCCAGGTGAAAATCCGCGAACAGCTGGAGATCTTCATCCAAGCTGCCCGCAAGCGCAGCGAATCGCTCGATCACGTATTGCTCTTCGGCCCGCCGGGGCTGGGCAAGACGACGCTGGCCCACATCGTCGCCGCCGAAATGGGGGTCAATTTGCGGCAAACCTCCGGCCCGGTGCTCGAACGTGCCGGCGATCTGGCCGCCATCCTGACCAATCTCGAACCGCACGACGTGCTGTTCATCGACGAAATCCACCGCCTCAGCCCGGTGGTCGAGGAAATCCTCTACCCGGCGCTGGAAGACTTCCAGATCGACATCATGATCGGCGAAGGCCCGGCCGCGCGCTCGGTGAAGCTCGATCTGCCGCCGTTCACGCTGGTCGGCGCGACGACGCGGGCCGGCATGCTGACCAACCCGCTGCGCGACCGTTTCGGCATCGTTGCGCGCCTGGAGTTTTATTCGCCGGAGGAACTCACGCACATCGTCACACGCTCGGCACAG
>DATGXM010000484.1:0-3385 GCA_035298985.1 Azonexus sp.
GTACGAAGGGCATCCCGAGCTGGCGCGCAAGCTGCTCGAAAAGGGGGCTGACCGGACGCCGAAGAACGACTGGGGCGATGGCGCCCTGGAGTGGGCGATGCGCCAGAACCGCCTGGAAATCGCCCGCATGGTGAGCAATCCGGAAGAATTCAACATCGCCGTCGCCAAGCCCAAGGAAAGCTGGGGCGAGCCGGTGCGCTCGCTGCGCACCTCGAAGGAACTCGAGAACCTGCTCAATATCCGCGAAACCCTGGTCAAGCGGGGTTTTTCGACGGATGCGGTGGACAAGCGGATTTCCGTCGAACGGATGCGCATCGTCCGGTCCGAGATGGATCGCAGCGCGCCGGGCCGGGCGGCGACCATGGAAATCACGGCCAGCCGGACGAAGCCACAGGAGCAGTCGGCCCACATCATCTACGACGACAAGGGCAAGGCGGTGGGCTACAAGGCGCCGCCGGCCACCTATTTCGGAACGCCCAAGATGCCGCCCAAGGCCAAGGTGAAAAATTACTGAGCGGCGCGGCGGCGCGGCTGGACGGCGGTCCAATTGCCAAGGCTCGCCGCCTGATGCAGACTCCAGGCAACGATCAAACGAGGAAGCGGCATGCTGTACGTGGCGAGAGATGGCGAGGGGAAAATCAGCGAACTGCATCCGATGCCGGTGGGCGACGCGCAGGAAGCGCTGTCGACCGACCATCCCGACGTTTTGCAGTTCATCCACAATCGCTGGCGGCAGAACGAGCTGGATCAGCTCGACCGCGATTTCGTCCGGGTTACCGAGGATTTGATCGAGCTGCTGATCAGCAAGGAAGTGATCCTGTTTACCGACCTGCCCGGCAAGGTCCAGGAAAAGCTGCTGCGGCGCAAGGAAGTGCGCCAGCAGACGCACTATCTGGGAAGCATGGGCGTCGGCGGGGACGACATCATCCCGCTGTGAGCCGGTCGCCAGGCGCCGGGTACTGCCTGGCGGTGTCGGCCGCCTAGTGCACCGTCATCACCGCCTTGACCAGTTCGGCCAGGGTGCGCACGTTCATTTTCTCCATGACCCGCGCCCGGTGCGCTTCGACGGTCTTCATGCTGATATTGAGTTCGTCGGCGATCTGCTTGTTCAGCTTGCCGGCGACGACCAGGTCCATGACTTCGCGTTCGCGCTGGGTCAGCTGTTCGAGCCGGGACGAGATAGCCCCGTCGCGCTGGCGGCGGGCGGACAGCTCGTCGTCGAGGGCCAGGGCACGGACGATGCGCGACAGCAGGTCTTCGTTATGGAAGGGTTTCTCGATGAAGTCGCAGGCGCCGCGCTGCAGCGCGCCGACGGCCATCGGCACGTCGCCGTGGCCGGTAACGAAGATGACCGGCAGTTGCGAGCCCAGGCTGTCGAGCTTTTCCTGCAGTTCGAGGCCGCTCATTTCCGGCATGCGGACATCGAGCACCAGGCAGCCGCGCATGTCGCTGCGCCAGGCGTTCAGGAACGCCTCCGCCGAGTCGAAGCAGGCCACCTGGTAGCCTTCGCCTTCGAGCAGCCAGGTCATCGAATCGCGCATGGCTTCGTCGTCGTCGACGACATGGATGGTTTGCGTCAGCTCACTCATTGCTCTCCCCGCTGGTTTCTTCTATCGGTACCGTGAAATGAAACTCGGTGCCGCCCTCGCGGCGCGGACTGACCCACAGCCGGCCCTGGTGAAACTCGATGATCGACCGGCAGATGGCAAGGCCGATGCCCATGCCTTCCGGCTTGGTCGTGTAGAAGGGGGCGAAGATCTTCTCCGCGTCCTCCGTCGCCAGCCCATGGCCATGGTCGGCCACCGTCACTTCGAGCATCCGTTCGTCGAGCAGCCTGGCCTGTAGCGTCAACTGCCGCCGTTCGACCGGCACGTCGTGCATCGCCTCGATGCCGTTTTTCACCAGGTTGAGCAGCACCTGTTCGATCATGATGCGGTCGACGACGATGCGTGGCAAGTTTTCCGGCAGGGCGACGATGATCTGCGTGCCGGTGCGCTGCGCTTCGATGTCGGCAAAGGCGCGCGCCTCGTCGATCAACTCGGGCAGGGCGATGGGTTGCCGGTTGGGGTCGCCTTTCTTGACCATGTCGCGCATGCGGCGAATGATCTTGCCGGCCCGCTCGGCCTGGCTCGAGGCCTTCTGCATGGCGGTGAGCAGGTCGTCGAGCCTGTAGTTGCCGGCCTGCATGCGCTTGACGCAGCCGGCACAGTAGTTGGCGATGGCCGACAGCGGCTGGTTCAGCTCGTGGGCCAGCGAGGAGGCCATCTCGCCCATGGTGATCAGGCGCGAGGTCTGTTCCAGGCGTTTCTGCTGCTGCAGGTTCACCTCGTCGATGTGCTTGCGGTCGGTGATGTCGGCGGCGACCTGGACGCGGACGGTACGCCCGTCCACCCAGCGGATGGCCCGCTCGTGCAGGTGGTACCAGTGGCCGGACAGCGCGTGCTGGATTTCGCCGTCGTAGAGTTCGCAGGGCAGTTCGTCGCCGGTGATGTGCTGCGGGTCGCGCAGGAAGGCTTCGGGCGCTGGGCGGCAGGGGGCGGTGACCTGCTCGCTGGCGCGGCCGACGGCATCGTAGCCGTAGATGTTCTGGAAGGCGCGGTTGGCGAACAGGATTTCGCCGCTCTGCACGTCGGCGACGTGTACGGCGGAATCAAGGCCATCGATGACGGTGACGAAGCGTTCGTGGGCGCGCTCCAGTTCGACGCGCACCCGTTTCGGCTCGGTGATGTCGTTCATCGACGCCATCCAGCCGATCTGCCCGCCGTTGGTATCGATCAGCGGCGAGAAATAGAGGCGGACATCGAAACGCTCGCCGTTCTTGCGCATGATGCGCATCTCGAAGCCGCTGGCCGGGGCCTTGCCGGCCAGCGCCGTATCGATGTTGTACTGCAGCTTGGCGAATTCCTCCGGCGGCCAGTACGGGTAGGGCGGCTTGACGCCGACCAGTTCGCTTTCCTCGAAACCGGTCATTCGGCAGAAGGCGGCATTGACGAAGGTGATCCGGCCTTCGAGGTCGATGGCGCGCAGGCCGGTGACCATGGAATTGGACATCGCCTGGCGAAAGGCATAGGCGGCGCGCAGTTCTTCCTCGGTGGCGGCGCGGTGCCGGGCGTGGCGGCGTAGCTGGATCAGGGTGACGGTGGCGATCAGGGTCAGGGTGATGATCAGCGCGGCCGGGACGAAGGGCAGCCAGGGGCCGCCGCTGCGATAGGCGACGATGTTCAGGCCGAGGCGGTTGTTGGGCAGTTCGAGGTTGATGACACCGGACAGCTGGCGGTCGGTCGGCTTGATCGATGAATTGCTGAATACCGCCCGGTTGTCGGCACTGACCACCGTCAGGCTGTAGCGGGCAGTGAACACGGCGGGCAGCGTGGCGCGCAGCAGG
>DATGXM010000485.1:0-6875 GCA_035298985.1 Azonexus sp.
ACATTTCGGCCGCTCGACGCTGGGCGGTGCGCAGAAGGTGCAGGTCGAATTCGTGTCGGCCAACCCGACCGGTCCGCTGCACGTCGGCCACGGCCGCGGCGCCGCCTACGGCGCCTCGCTGTCCAGCCTGCTGAGCTTCGCCGGCTGGGATGTGACCCGCGAGTACTACGTCAATGACGCCGGCCGCCAGATGGACATCCTCGGCCTATCGACGTGGCTGCGCTACCTCGAGCAGCATGGCGTGGTCATTGCCTTCCCGCCCAATGCCTACCAGGGCGGCTATGTGCGCGACATGGCGCAGCAGATGACCCTCGCCCACGGCGACAAGTACGTGCGCGCCGCCGACGACGTGGTCGCCGGCACGCCGGGCCTGCCCGAGGCCGGACGCGCCGACGACGAGGCCAAGCAGCAGCGCGAACTGCATCTCGACGCGCTGATCGCCCGCGCCAAGGACCTGCTCGGCGCCGACTGGGCCTACGTGCACCAGCATGCGCTGTCCGAACAGCTGGCCGACTGCCGCGACGACCTGCAGGAATTCGGCGTCGAATTCGAAGTCTGGTATTCCGAGAAGTCGCTCTACGACACCGGGCTGGTCGCCCGCTGTGTCAAGCTGCTCGAGGAAAAGGGCCACATCTACGTGCAGAACGGTGCCAAGTGGTTCAAGTCCACCGCCTTCGGCGACGAGAAGGACCGCGTCGTGCAGCGCGAAAACGGCCTGTACACCTATTTCGCCTCCGACATCGCCTACCACCTGAACAAGTTCGAACGCGGCTTCGACAAGGTCATCAACATCTGGGGCGCCGACCACCACGGCTACATCCCGCGCGTCACCGGCGCCATCAAGGCCCTCGACCTCGACAGCGACAAGCTGCAGGTCGCTCTGGTCCAGTTCGCCGTGCTCTACCGCAACGGCCAGAAGGCGTCGATGTCCACCCGCTCCGGCGAATTCGTCACCCTGCGCGAGCTGCGCAAGGAAGTCGGCAACGACGCCTGCCGCTTCTTCTACGCCCTGCGCAAGTCCGACCAGCACCTCGACTTCGACCTCGACCTGGCCAAGAGCCAGACCAACGAGAACCCGGTCTATTACATACAGTATGCCCACGCCCGCGTCTGTTCGGTGCTCAGCCAGTGGGGCGGCGATCTCGCTGCGCTGGCCGAGGCCGACCTGGCCCTGCTCAGCAATCCGCGCGAACTGGCCATCGCCAACCAGCTGGCCCAGTTCCGCGAAGTGATCGAGACGGCGGCCCGCGACCTGGCGCCGCACATGATCGCCTTCTACCTGAAAGACCTGGCCGGCGAATTCCACGGCTGGTACAACGCCGAACGCATGCTGGTCGACGACGAGAAGCTGCGCGACGCCCGTATCGCGCTGGCCGCCGCCGTGCGCCAGACCATCCGCAACGGCATGGCCATCCTCGGCGTCAGCTGCCCGGAATCGATGTAAGGAAACGCCATGAGTCGCGACATGAAACCCCGCAAGAGCCAGCCGGCCAAAAAGAAATCTGGCGGCGGGACGCTGGTCGGCATGTTCATCGGCCTCGTCCTCGGCGTCGGTATCGCCGCCGGGGTGGTCTGGTACCTCAACAAGTCGCCGCTGCCCTTTGTCGAGAAGGCGCAGCCGCAAGCCAGGCCGGAAGCCAACGGCAAGAATGGCGAGCATACGCAGCCGCTGGCGCTGCCGGGCAAGCCGGGCGATCCGGTGCCGGAGAAGCGCTTCCAGTTCTACGACATCCTGCCGGGCAAGGCCGATGCCGTGCCGGACAAGGCACCGTCGCCCGACGCCAAGCCGGCCGAGACCAAGAAGGACGAGAAAAAGGACGACAAGAAGGAGGAGGTCAAGGAGTCGAAGACCCCGCTCTTCCTGCAGGCCGGTTCGTTCAGCACGGCGCAGGACGCTGACAACCAAAAGGCCAAACTGGCGTTTATGGGTATTGAGGCCGTCGTCCAGCAGGTGATGATCCAGGACAAGACCTTTTACCGCGTTCGTGTCGGCCCCTACACGAAAATCGATGAACTGAACAAAGTGCGTGCCGAGCTTGCCAAGTCGGGCATCGAAGCACAACTCGCCAAATAGGAGTAACGCATGAAGTTTTCCCGCCGCAGTTTTGCCGCCGCCGTCATCGCCCTGGCTGCTACCGTCGCCATGCCGGCGTTGGCCCAGAATGCTCCGTACACCCCCATCGTGCCCGCCCAGCCGACCGAGGACGCCAGCAAGATCGAGGTGATCGAGTTCTTCAGCTACGGCTGCCCGCATTGCGCCGAATTCAATCCGCTGCTCTCCAACTGGGTGGCCAAGCAGCAGGGCGATGTCGTCATCCGCAAGGTGCCGATCACCTTCGGCCGCGCCGCCTGGGCCAATATCGCCAAGCTCTATTACACGCTGGAAGTGACCGGCGACCTGCATCGCCTGGAAAGCGAGGTCTTCAAGGCCATCCACGTCGAACGCCAGAACCTGTTCGATGAAAAGGCACTCACCGAGTGGGCGGTCAAGAAAGGCGTCGATGCCAAGAAATTCAGCGAAACCTTCAATTCCTTCGGCGTCATGAGCAAGGTCAAGCGCGGCGACCAGATGGCGCAGGCCTACAAGATCCAGGGGGTGCCGGCCCTGGCGGTCGAAGGCAAGTACCTGGTCGGCGGCAAGGATTTCAACGATACGCTGGCCATTACCGACAGCCTGATCACCAAGGTGCGCAGCGAGAAGTCGGGCAAGGGCGCCGCCAAGAAATAATTGTCCTTGAAGGTCTTCATCACGGGCGCCTCGTCGGGTATCGGCGAGGCGCTTGCCGTTTACTACGCCGCACAAGGAGCGACGCTGGGCTTGGTCGCCCGGCGCGCCGATTTCCTGCGTGGCCTGAACGAGCGCCTTGGGGGCGGCCATGCCTGCTACCCGCTCGATGTTACCGATGCCCCGGCCCTGCATGACGCGGCCAGCGATTTCATGCGTCGTTTCGGCGCCCCGCACATCGTCATCGCCAATGCTGGCGTCTCGGCCGGCACGCTGACCGAGTGCGAGGAGGATCTGGCGGTGTTCCGGCGGGTCATGGATATCAACGTCTACGGCATGGCGGCCACGTTTGCCCCATTCATCCCGGCCATGCAGGCGGCCGGCGGCGAGCGGCGCTTGGCCGGCATCGCGTCGGTGGCCGGCATCCGCGGTCTACCCGGGGCCGAGGCCTACTCCGCGTCGAAGGCAGCGGCCATCGCCTACCTGGAAAGCCTGCGCCTAGAAATGCGGCCCTACGGCATCAAGGTGGTGACCATTGCGCCGGGCTACATCGAAACACCGATGACCGCGATCAATCCGTACAAGATGCCCTTCCTGCTGCCGGTCGCCCAGGCGGCCGAGCGCTTCGCCGCGGCCATCGCGCGCGGCACGACCTATACCGTGATTCCCTGGCCGATGGGCGTCGTCGCCAAGTTGCTGCGGCTGTTGCCCAACTGGCTGTACGACCGCCTGTTCACCGGCGCGCCGAGGAAGCCGCGCGGCTTGCTAAAATAGCCGGATGCTTACCCTCAAGATCAATGGCGAAGCCCGCCAGTTTCCCGCCCCGCTGACCGTTGCCGGCCTGATCGACGCGCTCGGCTACACCGGCAAGCGCATCGCCGTCGAACGCAATGGCGAAATCGTGCCGAAGAGCCAGCACGGCCATGCTGCCCTGGCCTCGGGCGACCAACTTGAGATCGTCGTCGCCGTCGGCGGCGGCTAAGAGGCGCCAACAAAATGCCCCTGGCGTCGTTGAGCCTCCTCGCCGTACTGGTTGTACTGTCTTCGTCGGCCCGCCTAGCCAGGGCCGCTGCGCTGCATTTTGTCGGCGCCTCTATGGAGAAAACTTCATGCATCAACTGACCATCGCCGGCAAGGCGTACCGTTCCCGCTTGCTGGTCGGCACCGGCAAGTACAAGGATTTCGCCGAAACGCGGGCGGCCATCGACGCCTCCGGCGCCGAGATCGTCACCGTCGCCATCCGCCGCACCAACATCGGCCAGGACGCCAGCCAGCCCAATCTGCTCGACGCCATTCCGCCGTCGCAATTCACCATCCTGCCCAATACCGCCGGCTGCTACACGGCCGACGACGCGGTGCGCACCCTGCGCCTGGCGCGCGAACTGCTCGACGGCCACCCGCTGTGCAAGCTGGAAGTGCTGGGCGACCCGACCAACCTGTTCCCCAACATGCCGGAAACGCTGAAGGCGGCCGAAACCTTGGTCAAGGACGGTTTCCAGGTCATGGTCTACTGTGCCGACGACCCCATCCAGTGCAAGATGCTGGAAGAAATCGGCTGCGTCGCGGTGATGCCGCTCGCCTCGCTGATCGGTTCCGGCATGGGCATCGTCAATCCGTGGAACCTGCGCCTGATCATCGACAACGCCAAGGTGCCGATCATCGTCGATGCCGGCGTCGGTACTGCGTCGGACGCCACCATCGCCATGGAACTCGGTTGCGACGGCGTGCTGATGAATACCGCCATCGCCCACGCCAAGGACCCGGTGCTGATGGCCTCGGCCATGAAGAAGGGCATCGAGGCCGGCCGCGAAGCCTATCTGGCCGGCCGAATGGCGCGCAAATACTACTCGGCCGACCCGTCGTCGCCGACCAGCGGATTGATCGGCTCATGAGCGGCGCACCGCTGATCCAGTCGGGAGCCGCGCACGACGACGGCGTCTATACCGAGGGCCGCGAAGGGCATGACGGCCACGGCCACATCAAGAGCTTCGTGCGTCGCGCTGGCCGCATGTCCGACGCCCAGCACCGCTATTTCGCCGACATGATGCCGAAGATCGGTATCGCCTATCAGGCTTCGAACATTGATCTGAACGCCGTGTTCGGCCGCGACAACCCGAAGATTCTCGAAATCGGCTGCGGCATGGGCGAAACGACGGCGAAGATCGCCGAAGCCAACCCGGACAACGACTATTTCGGCCTGGAAGTCCATGTCCCGGGCGTCGGCGCCCTGTGCAAGCTGATCGCCGAGAAGAACCTGTCCAATCTGCGCATCGGCAACCACGACGCCGTCGAGGTCGTGCGCGACATGTTGCCCGAAGGCTCGCTGTCCGGCATCCACGTCTTCTTCCCCGATCCATGGCACAAGACGCGGCACAAGAAGCGCCGGCTGATCCAGCCGCCCTTCGTCGAACTGCTCGCCTCGCGCCTCAAGCCGGGCGGCTATTTCCATTGCGCCACCGACTGGGAAAACTACGCGCTGCAGATGCTCGACGTGCTGGGCCGTGAACCCAGCCTGCAGAACAGCGTCGCCAATCCGGCGCCCGAAGCGCTGGCCGCGGCACTGGAAGCCGACAGCAGCGCCGGACTGGTCGGCTTTGCGCCGCGCCCCGAATACCGGCCGCTGACCAAGTTCGAAAACCGCGGCTTGCGCCTAGGACACGGCGTCTGGGACGTGATTTTCAAGAAAAAATAGCTGGCGCAATAACCCTGCCTGTTACAATGTTATTTACGATTAATCATAAAAACAGGGGGTATCATGAAAAATACTAAATCTGTTCAGGGCTGTGTCCTGGCGCCGCTGGCTGTCCTGCTGCTGGCGACAGCGCCGGCGCTGGCGGCGGAGCGTTCGGGCAAAGAGGTGGTCGACTCTATCTGCGCTGGCTGCCACGCGACCGGCAAGGATGGCGCCCCCAAGCTGGGCGACCAGTCTGCCTGGGCGCAGCGCGCTGCCAAGGGCCTGGACAAGCTGACGCAGAACGCCATCACCGGTGTGCGCAACATGCCGGCCCATGGCGGTCAGGCCGCACTTTCCGATGTCGAGATGAGCCGTGCCGTCGGCTATATGGTCAGTTCGGGTCATGCCGCCGACACCGACAAGGCTTACAGTTCCCCGAAGACGCGCAGCGGCGACCAGGTGGTGCAGGAGCGCTGCCAGGAATGCCACGCCACCGGCAAGAACGGCGCGCCGAAACTGGGCGACATGAACGACTGGAAACCGCGCCTGAAGAATGGCGTCAATCCGCTGGTCAAATCGGCCATCAGCGGGCATAACGCGATGCCGGCCCGCGGTGGCCTGGCCAACCTGAGCGATGCCGAAATGAAGGCCGCCGTCGAATACATGGTGAGCCGGACCGGGGCTGCCACGGGCAGCAAGTAAGACGCGGGCCGACCGGACCATCGGTTCGGCCAGCACAGACCCCGTCGGGACCGCAGGGTGCCGGCGGGGTTTTTTCATGGCATCCGCTCAGCGTTTTCTGTAGTCATATCCCGGCACAGGGGGAAGGGCGACTGATAAAATCCGGCCCCTGACCCGAGGCGAATCTGCGCTTGGGCTGCTTTCTGGGAAACAAGACCATGTGGTTCAAGAATCTTCAAATCTACCGCCTGCCGACGCCGTGGAACATCGACCTGGCCAAGTTCGACGAACAACTCGGCCGTGGCACCTTTGCCCGCTGCGCCAGCCACGAGCCGATGTCGCGCGGCTGGGTGTCGCCGCGCAAGGACGGCGGCCTGATTTATTCGAACAATCGCCAGTGGCTGATCGCCCTGGCCATCGAGCAGCGCCTGCTGCCGTCGTCGGTGGTCAATGACGAGGTGCGCGAGCGGGCCGAGAAGCTCACCGATGAGCAGGGCTATGCGCCGGGGCGCAAGGCGATGCGCGAACTGAAGGAACGTGTCACCGAGGAGTTGATGCCGCGCGCCTTCACCAAGAAGCGCACCACCTTCGTCTGGATCGACCCGCAGAACGGCTGGTTCGTCGTCGATGCCGGCAGCCCGGGCAAGGCCGAGGAAGTCATCGAACACCTGCGCCACTGCCTCGACGAATTTCCGCTGACCCCGCTGCACACCGAACTCTCGCCGCAATCGGCGATGGCCGACTGGCTGGCCGGCGGCGACGCCCCGGCCGGCTTCACCATCGACCGCGACTGCG
>DATGXM010000486.1:0-3674 GCA_035298985.1 Azonexus sp.
GAGTGCCCCGCCGGCCGGGTATTTGCGGCCGCCCCGACGGTGGCCGCTGGGTATCGCTCAGAAAGCGTGGGTGAGCGTCAGCCGGGCATTGCGCGGGGCGCCCGGGCTGATGTTGTTGTTGCCGTCCGCCGTCGGGAAGTATTCGCGGTTGGTCAGGTTTTCCAGATTGAGGGCCAGTTTGGTCTTGCCGCCGGCGAAGGCGTAGTAGAGCGCACCGTCCAGGCGGGTGAAGGATGGCAGGCTGACCACGTTGTCGACGTTGGTGTAGGAAACGCCCTGATGGACCACGCCCAGGCCGCCGGCCCAGCCGTTGCCGATGTCGTAGCGGTTCCACAGCGACAGGGTGTTCTGCGGCTCGAGCTGCGGGCGATGGTTGAGCGTGGCGGCTGCCTGGGTGGCCTTGGTGATGCGGCCGTCGAGGTGGGTGTAGCCGCCATAGACCTTCCACTTCGAGGTGATGTCGCCTTGCAGGCCGACTTCGACGCCGTCGGTCTGCTGCTGGCCGACCTGGACGAAGCCGCCTTGGCCGTCCGAATTACGCACGTTGTTGCGGTTCAGGCGGAAGATTGCGGAGGACAGGCTGAGGCCGGGCATCAGGTCCCAGCGGCCGCCGACTTCGTAATTGATGGCCTTTTCCGGCGCAAAGTCGGCGCTGCTGGCGCCGGTCGCGGCGTTGAGGACAGTCAGGCCCAGGGTTTCGGCAGACGGCAGGAAGGAGTAGCTGTAGCTGGCGTAGTAGGTCTGGCTCTGGGTCGGCGACCAGATCAGGCCCAGGCGCGGGCTCCAGGCGTTGTCGGTGCGCGACAGGTCGGTCGCCGCAATGGTCTGGCCCGGTACGCCGGCGGCACGCTGGTCGTCGAAATTGGTCTTGAAGTGATCGAAACGCAAGCCGGCCAGCAGCTTCAGGGACTGGGTCAGGGCGATCTGGTCCTGCAGGTAGGCGGCAGCGATATTGGCCGTCACCCGGTTGTTGGCGTCGTTGGCGTTCTGGCGGAACAGCGTGGCCGTGGCGAAGGGGTTAGCGGCCGGCACGGTGGCCGTCGTCGCGCCGCCGAAGAAGCCGGTGTTGCGCTGGTTGCTGCTGTCCTGGTAACCGAGTTCGATGCCGGCCAGCAAGGTGTGCTCGAAGCCGCCGGTGGTGAAGCGGGTGGTCAGGTCGGACTGGTTGAATACGTTGGTGCGCTGGTTGGCGTTGTTGTAGGCGGCCAGCCGCAGGTTGCCCGCGGCATTGACGGAAGACGCGTTGGCGTTGTCCGGATAGACGTTCTGGTAGAACTTGTCGTAATGCGTGACGCGGAAGCTGTTGCGGAACTGGGTGCCGTTGCCGAAATCGTGATCGAGAATGGCGTAGGCGCCATCGACCGTCGACTTGGCCACGCTCTGGTTGGCGTTGCCGTAGAAGCGATCGACGTTGCCGGTAACGGGGCGGCCGTTGCGCGCCGGAACGCCGCGGTCGGCCGTCCGGTCGTCCTTGAGGTGCTCGAAGCCCACGGTCAGGGCGGTTTGCGGAGCCAGCAGGAAGGTGGCGGTCGGGTTGACGGCGTAGCGGTCCATCTCCACGTCGTCGCGGAAGCTGCCGGCGTGTTCGCCCATCACGTTTACGCGCCAGGCGGCGCTGTCGCCGATCTTCTCGCCGATATCGAGGGTGCCGCGCAACTGGTTCTGGGTGCCCAGGGTGACGGCGACTTCGCCGACATGGCCGAATACCGGCTTCTTGGTGACCCGGTTGACCACGCCGCCGGCGCCGCCGCGGCCGAAGATCATGCCGCCGGGGCCTTTCAGGACTTCAACCCGTTCCAGGTTGTAGAGGTCGCGGAAAACCTGCGCATCGTCGCGCATGCCGTCGACGTAGAAGTCGGCGCTGGTGCTGATGCCGCGCAGCACGACCTGGTCGCGGTTGCCTTCGCCCTGATGGCTGGTGGCACCCGGAACATAACGGAAGACGTCGGCCAAGCTCTGCATGGCCTGGTCCTTCATCAGCTCGGCGGGGACGACGGAGACGGAGGCGGGCACTTCCTTCAGCGGGGTGTCGGTCTTCGTGAAAGTCGCCGAGCGGGTAGCGCGGTAGCCGTCGACCGGGCCGTCGGCGCGTTCGGCCTGCGCGGTGACGCGCACGGCCTGCAGGGTCTGCTCCTGGGCGGTGGCCAGCGTGGCGAAGGCAGCCAGCATGACGAGGACGGAATACTTGGGAAGGACAGGGCAATGCATTGACTTAGCTCCAGGTGAACTTTGGCTGGCTGGGAAAGATCAACCTGGCTTGCCGTAGGAAAATGTCTGGTGCCGTATCTGAACGTCACCAGTTGTTAATAATTGTAAATGCGAATTGTTCGTGTTTGCAACCAAATTTGTTTTGCGTTGTCACAGCGCCCGCATTTGCAATGCCGCGAAGTCGCTTCTGCGCGACTAGCACACGGTGGCACGTCAAGTCGCTTTGTATGCGTTTGCCGAACGGTACGGCTAGGCCTAAGCGGGAATGCTCTAGAGCTGTTTGTCGAGGTAGTGCCGGATGGCGCCTAGGCGCAGCGGCTGCCCTGCATGCGGCTGAAGCCTGGTTCGTTGTTGTAGCCGGGGCGGATGCAGATGGTCACGCCCAGCGAGCGGGCGGCCTTGTCGATATCGGGCGGGAAGGGGGAAAACGGCACCGAGTGCTCGACGACTTCCTTGATGAAAGCGACTTCATCGGCCTGGTCTGCGGCATTGAGCACGACGAAGGATTTCAGCGAGCCATCGGGATTGAGGCGGAATTGCACGGCCGCCGTCTGGACGCCGCGGTGCTTGCGTTCGTTGTTCACGAAACCGGCGCTGCGGTTCAGGCGGCGGACCAGGCCATCGAGATAGATTTCCAGGCTGAAGGGATTGGCCGGCGGGCCGTTCGGGCGCAGTTCGAGCAGGGCGTCGCCGGCCGTATCCTGCTGCGCCAGCTGGCGGCCGGCTTCGCGCGCCATGGCCAGCGAGCGTTGCGCAAGGGTCGGTTTCGGCGTTGCCTTGGCCTGATCGGCCAGCTCGTTCAGAAAGCCGTCCATTTCCGCCTTTTGCGCGACGGTCCATTGCGGGGTGCTGCTCGGCGACTTCGGCGCGGTCATCACCCGCGACCGGGAAGTGGTCTTGCTGGGCTTGGTGGTGGCAGGTTTGGGCACCGCCTCGGCAACGGGTTCGACTGCTTTCTTGCTCGGCGCTAGCCGGGCCTCCAGGCGTGATGGCCCGCCCGAACTATCGCTCGGTTCGTGGTGGGGCGCGAACAGCACCAGCAGGTGGATCGCCAGGGATACGACGACGGCGAAATGCAGTCCGCGTTGTTCCCGGGATCTCTCGAAATCTTTCATCGCCGGCATTTTATTCGGCCGGCAGCGTCAGACGGCTGAAAAATTGTCGTTCCGGGTCGTAACAATTTGCAAATTTCGCCGGGCAATGCAGGTCTTTTGGCCCAAGGCTTCCGAGTTCGCGTCTAGGGACTATCCAGCGGAAAGCAGTTGGAAGCGCCGGGCGCTATGCCGTACCTGGTCGCTCATCGCCTTTAGGCGCTCCGGCGAAAGGGCCAATTCCTCGACCAGGATTTCGCCGACGCATTCGATGCAGCTTTCGGCGGCCTTCGCATCGAGAAACAGCGCCCGGGTGCGGCGGGCCAGGATGTCTTCGATACTGCGGGCGGCTTCGTGGCGGATGGCGAAGCGGAC
>DATGXM010000487.1:0-5806 GCA_035298985.1 Azonexus sp.
GCTCGCCCATCGCGCGCCAGCGCATCGCGCAACGGGGCGCTCAGGGCATAGATCAGGCCGCCCTCGATACCACTGGCGGTGATATTGAACTCGCCCTGCCGGATCTGGCCGGAGGCGGCGGCAATCACCGGCTTGATCGGCTGGCCGGCGAAGCGCTCGCGGAAATAGGGCGACCAGGCGACATCGAAGCCGCAGTTGGCCGGCTTCAGGGCCGCCACCTCGACGCCGCGCTCGCGCAGCAGCGGCACCCAGGCGCCGTCGGAACCGAGCTTGGCCCAGCTGCCGCCGCCGAGGGCGAGCAGCACCGCATCGGCCGTGATCGTCACCTCGCCGTCCGGCGTCGCGAAGCGCAATGCTTCACCAGCCCAGCCCAACCAGCGATGGCGGACGTGAAAATGCACGCCCTGCGAGCGCAGGCGATGCAGCCAGGCGCGGAGCAGCGGCGCCGCCTTCATTTCGCGCGGAAAGACCCGGCCCGAGGTACCGACGAAGGTTTCGATACCGAGGCCGTGTATCCAGTCGCGCAAGGCACCCGGGCCGAAACGGTCGAGCCAGCCGGCGACCTGCCCGGCCCGCGCGCCGTAACGGCCGACGAAATCGCCCAGCGGCTCGGAATGGGTGATGTTCATGCCGCCCTTGCCGGCCATCAGGAACTTGCGGCCGACCGACGGCATGGCGTCATACACCTCGACCTGCAGTGCACCGTTGGCCGACAGCACCTCGGCGGCCATCAGGCCGGCCGGGCCGCCGCCGACGATGGCGACGCGGAGCGCGCTCATGCCTTGCCCGCCCGGATTGCGCTGGCCGCCGACAGTTCGGCCGGCAGCTCTTCCTCGTCGATGGGGAAGACGGTCACCGCCACTTCCGGCTCGGCGCCCCCGCCGCCCAGGATGATGCCGCGCAGCGGGGAAATGTCCGAAAAATCGCGGCCGAAGGACAGGGTGATGTGCTCGGTGTCGGGCAGCAGGTTGTTGGTCGGATCGAAATCGACCCAATCGTGCCCCGAGTGCTCGCCGCCCGGCGCATAGACCGAAACCCAGGCGTGCGACGCATCAGCGCCGATCAGGCGCGGCTTGCCGGGCGGCGGCCGGGTCAGCAGGTAGCCGCTGACATAGCGGGCGGCCAGGCCGAGGGCGCGCAGGCAGGCGATCATCAGGTGGGCGAAGTCCTGGCAGACGCCACGCTTCTTTTCCAGCACTTCGAGCACCGGGGTGGCGACGGTGGTCGCTTCCGGATCGAACTTGAATTCGCGGAAAATCTTCGCCATCAGGGCCTGGGTGCCGACCAGGATCGGCGTTCCCGGCGGGAAGCAGTCGGCGGCGTAATCGGCCAGCTCGTGCTTGATGCGCACATGCGGGCTTTCGAACAGGAAACGTACGGCAGCGAGGTCTTCCGGCCGCGGTGCGGTCGAATCGTAGGCCAGGCGGTCGCGCACTTCTTCCCAGGGCAAGGAATCCTGCACGTCGGCTGGCGCATGCGGCTCGACGGCGATGGTCATCACCGAGCGGATGAGGAGGGCATCGTGCGGGGCGTGGAAGGCGACCCAGCACACCGGATTGCCGAAGGCGTCCTGGCCGTCCCGTCGCCAGCTGGGCGCCGGTTCGATCTCGACACTCTGCTCATCGATGCGCTGCCAGGACAGGATGCGCGGCGACAGGTGGAGTTGCTGCTGGGACAACGAAACGGAGCTGCCGTAGTCGTAACGGGTCTCGTGCAGGACGTGGTAGCGAACGGTGCCCATGCTCAGACGGCCATCGTCTGCCGGCTGACATCGCCGACATGGGTGAAGTAGCGCATGCCGAGCCAGTCGGACAGTTGCCCGGCCGCGGCATCGAGTTCCTGCAGCAGCCTGGCCAGTTCCTCGCACGGCGAACATTCCTGGCACTGGCTGAATTGCAGGTTTTCCAGACGGCCCAGGTCGAAGCGGCGCAGGCGCTCGATGGCAGCCGGCAGGTCGCCGTCGAAATCGGCGCCCAGTTCGCGCTGCATGCGGTCGAGATAGCGCATCAGGACACCGGCCTGGAACAGCACGCCGTGCGGGTTACTGTCGTCGAAGACCAGCAGGTCGACCACCGGCAGCAGTTCGGGCAGGCGCGAATAGCGCGAGCGGTAGGTGATGATCGAATCGGACAGTTCGAGCAGCCATTCCAGCGAACCGGGGCCGCGCGCGGACGGCATGCGCAGGAAATGGGCGATGCTTTGCGCCAGGAAGGACAGGCGTTCCAGGCGGCGGCCGATGATCAGGAAGCGCCAGCCGTCGTCGCGCGTCATGTTGTCCATGGCGAAGCCGATCAGCGACGACGAGACGCCGAGCACGCGGTCGAGGAAGGCGATGGCTTCGGTCAGGGTCGGATGCTTTTTCAATGCCGCCTGCTGGTCGCGCTGCAGGCGGTTCAGCGAATGCCAGTGGTCGAGCGACAGGCGCTCGCGGACATGGGTCGCCGACCACATCAGGCTGCGGATATTGCCGGCCAGACTGCCCGCCTGGTCGGGGTCGTAGATGGCTTCGAGCAGAGCGTGCTCGCTGCCCTCCTTGATTTCGTCGTCCTCTTCCGGCGACGGCAGGACGCCGAGACGCACCGCCATTTCCATGGCCGAAATGACCGCCGGAGTCTTGGCGCCGCCGGCTTCGACCACGCGCGACAGGGCGACGCGCAGCATGCGGGCGCTGTCGTCGAAGCGCTCGGAATAACGCCCCAGCCAGAACAGGTTCTCGACGACGCGCGACGACAGGTTGGCGCCGGCGCGCACCAGATCGCGCACGCCGACCGAGGGCTTGAGCAGTGTGAATTCGCTGACCGGGCCGTCGGTCAGCACCCAGGTATCCTTCGAGGCGCCGCCGCGCTGCATCGAGATGATGCGCGTGTTGGCCCCGGTGGCGACGCGGGCCAGGCCTCCCGGCATCACCGACCAGCCGCCGTCGGCATTGCTCACCGCATAGGCGCGCAGGCCGACCGGCCGGGCGAGCAGCCGGCGCTCGTGCGAACGGCTCCAGGTCGGCGCCTGCGACAGCTCGATCATTTCCTGGGCGACATAGGCGTGCGGCCGCGCTTCGATGCGACGCAGCAGCTCGGCCCGCTCCTCGCCCTTCAGCTCGTAGCCGAACACCGGGTCCATGCGCTGGGTCGGGTAGGCCGGCTTGATGACCAGATCGTCGAAATGCTCCTTGACGTAGTCCAGCGCCGGCTTTTCGCCGCACCACCAGGTCGCCACCGACGGCATCATCAGTTTTTCGCCAAGCAGGCGCTCGCAGATGGCGGGCAGGAAGCCCATCAGTGCGCCGGAAGCGAGCAGGCCACTGCCCAGGGCGTTTGCGATGACCACCCGGCCGGCGCGCGCCACGTTGAGCAGGCCGGGCACGCCGAGCGCCGACTCGCCGCGCAGTTCGAGCGGATCGCAATAGCTGTCGTCCTGCCGGCGCAGGATGACGTGCACGCGCTTCAGCCCGCGCAGGGTCTTCAGATAAACCGTGTCGCCGCGTACCGTCAGGTCCTGCCCCTCGACCAGCGGGAAACCGAGATAGCGGGCCAGGTAGGCGTGTTCGAAGTAAGTCTCGTTGTACGGCCCCGGCGTCAGCAGCACGATGTGCGGCTGCTCGTCGCCATCGACCGGCGCCAGCGCGGCAAGGCCGTCGAGCTGGTCGCGGAAGAAATCGGCCAGGTGCTGGACGTGCAGGTCGCGGAACATCTCCGGGAAGACGCGCGAGACGACCAGCCGGTTTTCCAGCGCGTAGCCGGCCCCTGAGGGCGCCTGCGTGCGGTCGGCGATCACCCACCAGCGGCCGTTCGGCGAGCGGGCCAGGTCGACCGCGTAGTTGTGCAGCCAGACACCGCCCGGCGGCTTGACACCCTGGCAGGGCCACAGGTAGCCGTGCTGGCCATAGACCAGGGCCGGCGGCAACAGGCCCTCGGCCAGCAGGCGCTGCTCGCCGTAGAGATCGGCCAGCATGGCGTTGAGCACGGCGGCGCGCTGGGCGACGGCGGCCGACACCTCGGCCCATTCGTCGGGCGGGATGATCAGCGGCAGCGGGTCGAGCGCCCACGGCCGGTCGGCGCCGCTGGGGTCGGCATAGACGTTGTAGGTGACGCCGTTTTCCTGGATGCGCCGATCGACGAAATCGAGCCGCTGGTGCATTTCCTCAGGCGCCACCGAATCGAGGTGGATGAAGAACTGCCGCCAGTGCGGACGAACGCCCCCCTCCGTCGTCAGCATTTCGTCGTAACGGCGGGTACTGTGGGGGTAGATGGCGAGGAGCGTGCGGGCCATTGAGCCTTGTCTGACGCAAAACAGGCCGGATTCGGCTTACTTCCGGCCTGCGGGTGCGTGGGACGCGTTAATTGGGGTCAAAAACGCCGCAAGTCTAGCGTAAACGGGTGCTCGGCGCTGGCTGCGACCGGCTTCGCCACTACCTTGCCCGGCGTATGCCCGAAGCGGAAGAAGCGCGCCAGGCGGCGGCTTTCGGCCTCGTAGGCATTGACCGGGAAGACATCGTAGTTGCGCCCGCCAGGGTGGGCGACGTGGTACTGGCAACCGCCGAGCGAACGCTGCATCCAGGTATCGACGATGTCGAATACCAGCGGCGCATGGACGCCGATGGTCGGATGCAGGCAGGATGCCGGTTGCCAGGCCCGATAGCGCACGCCGGCGACGAATTCGCCATTGGTGCCGGTGGCGGTCAGCGGCACCGGCTCGCCGTTGCAGGTCAGCACGTAGCGATCCGGCGCCATGCCCTTGACCTTGACCTGGACGCGCTCGACCGAGGAATCGACGAAGCGCACCGTGGTGCCGGCATTGCCCTCCTCGCCCATGACGTGCCAGGGCTCCAGCGCGTGGCGCAGTTCGAACTCGATGCCCTTGACGGCGAAATCGCCGTATTTCGGGAAACGGAATTCGAAATGCGGGGCGAACCATTCGGCCTTGAAGGCGAAGCCGGCCTGCTGCATTTCCTCCATCACGTCGCGGAAATCCTGGTCGACGAATTGCGGCAGCATGAAGCGGTCGTGCAGCTCCGTTCCCCAGCGCGCCAGGCGCTGCGGCGCGTAGGGCTCTTCCCAGAAGCGGGCGACCAGGGCGCGCAGCAGCAGTTGCTGGGCCAGCGACATGCGGGCGTGCGGCGGCATTTCGAAGGCGCGCAGTTCGAGCAGGCCGAGCCGCCCGGTCGGGCCGTCCGGCGAATACAGCTTGTCGATGCAGAACTCGGCGCGGTGCGTGTTGCCGGTAACGTCGATGAGCAGGTTGCGCAGCACGCGGTCCACCAGCCAGGGCGGAATCGAATTTGCAACACCAGCGCCGACCGGCGGTATCTGCTGGAAGGCGATTTCCATTTCGTACAGGCTGTCGTTGCGTGCCTCGTCGATGCGCGGTGCCTGGCTGGTCGGCCCGATGAACAGGCCGGAGAACAGGTAGGACAGGCTGGGATGGTTGTGCCAGTAGGCGATCAGGCTGCGCAGCAGGTCCGGCCGGCGCAGGAAGGGCGAATCGTTGGGGGTCGCGCCGCCGAGCACGAAGTGGTTGCCGCCGCCGGTGCCGGTATGGCGGCCGTCGAGCATGAATTTCTCGGTCGTCAGGCGCGTTAGGTGCGCTGCGTCGTAGAGGTGCGTCGTCTGGTCGACCAGTTGCTCCCAACTCTTCGCAGGGTGGATGTTCACCTCGATGACGCCAGGGTCGGGCGTGACGCGGAAGTGCGTCAGGCGCGGGTCGGACGGCGGTTCGTAGCCTTCGAGGATCAGCGGCAGCTTCATCTCCCGCGCGGTGTCTTCCACCGCGGCCACCAGCTCGAGGTAGTCCTCGAGCGACGAGGTCGGCG
>DATGXM010000488.1:0-8875 GCA_035298985.1 Azonexus sp.
GAACGGCTCGTCGAGCAGCAGCATGCGCGGCCGCACGGCCCAGGCACGGGCCAGCGCCAGGCGCTGTCGCTCGCCGCCGGAGAGCAGGCGGGCACAGTCGCCGCGACGATGGGGCAGGCCGACGCGTTCGAGCACTTCCGCCGTCCGCGCCTGGCGTTCGGCCGCCGCGATGCCCAGCGGGCGCAGCGCGAATTCGACATTGGTGAATACCGACATGCGCAGCAGCATCGGTTGCTGAAAAACCATGGCCAGACGCCCCTCCGGCCGAGTCTGCCCGCCCCAGTCGACACGCCCGCCATCGGCCGCCAGCAGGCCGGCCAGGATGCGCAGCAGCACCGTCTTGCCGGCGCCGTTTGGCCCGAGCAGGACGCTGATCCCCTCCCCCGACAAGGCCAGATCGACCCCGTCGAGCACTACCGTGCCGTCGGGAACGAAGCGCAATCCGTCGAGCCGCAGCGGGAACATCAGCCGTACCTCCGCGCCGCCCAGCAGCGCAGTCCGTGCGCCGCGACGTTGAGCGACAGGATGATGGTCATCAGCACGATGCCCAGCGCAATCGACAGCGACAGATCGCCCTTACTCGTCTCCAGCGCGATGGCCGTGGTCATGACCCGCGTGTAGCCGTCGATGTTGCCGCCGACGATCATGACCGCGCCGACCTCCGACATCGCCCGCCCCAGGCCGGCCAACAGCGCCACGCTGAGCGAGAAGCGGCAGTCGATGAGCAGCAATCGGACGGCCAGCCGGCGGCCGACGCCGATCACCGAAAACTCCGGGGCGTAGTCGCGCCAGGCATCCTCGACGATCTGCCGGGTGACGGCCGCCACCAGCGGCAGGACCAGCATGCTCTGGGCGGCGATCATCGCCTTGGGTGAAAAGAGCAGGCCGTAGCTGCCGAAAGGTCCGCTGCGCGACAAGGCGAGATAGACGAGGACGCCGACGACGACCGAGGGCAGGCCCATCAAGGCGTTGATCAGGACGATCAGCACTTCCCGCCCGCGGAAGTCCGCGACCGCCAGCAAGGCGCCGGCCGGCAGCCCGAGGAGCGCGCCGATGACCAGCGCCGTCAGGCTGACGCGCAAGGACAGCCCGACGATCTCGAGCAAACGATGGTCGAAACTGCCCAGCAGGGAGAGCGCATCGAATAGGGTTTGTGTCATGTCGCCGGTCAAGACCATGCCCGGCGACTATCCGCCGGGCATTGCGAGAATACCACCGGGCCCGCGGCTTGGCGTGCCGCGTCGCCGGCGGCCGCCGGGACAAAATGTCCAACCTTCTGCCCCTGCGGACAAAATGTCGCAATTTTCCTACGCGCCAAAACCGATGATTCTCCATTGTTCAACGACTTACCCCTAATGGCATAGTCGTTGCAAAGGATGTCAATTGCGACAAGGAGTCGCATCAGGAGGAAAAATCTAAATGAACATGAACAGGCGGCAGTTCTTCAAGGTCTGCTCCGCCGGGCTCAGTGGGTCATCCATCGCGCTGATGGGTTTCTCGCCGACCGCAGCCCAGGCGGAAGTACGTGCCTATAAACTCGCCCGCGCCACCGAGACACGGAATAACTGTCCGTACTGCTCGGTGTCCTGCGGCGTACTCATCTACTCGACCGGCGACAAATCCAAGAACGCGCCGGGCAAGATCATCCACATCGAAGGCGACCCGGACGACCCGGTCAACCGCGGCAGCCTGTGCCCCAAGGGCGCCGGCCTGCTGGACATGGTCAACAGCCCGACCCGCGTCAAGTTCCCGGAAGTCCGCGAACCGGGCAGCAACGAATGGAAGCGCATATCCTGGCATGAGGCTTTCGAGCGCATCGCCAAGCGGATGAAGGAAGACCGCGACGCCAATTTCATCACCACCAATGCGGCTGGCGTCACCGTCAATCGCTGGAACACCTTTGGTTTCCTGGCCAGCTCGTCGGCCAGCAACGAATCCGGTTACATCACCCACAAGGTTCTGCGCAGCCTCGGCTCCGTCGCTTTCGACACCCAGGCCCGTATTTGACACGCTCCCACGGTGGCCAGTCTGGCTCCGAGTTTTGGGCGTGGCGCGATGACCAACCATTGGGTGGACATCAAGAATACCGACCTGGTTTTCGTCATGGGTGGCAACCCGGCAGAAGCGCATCCGTGCGGCTTCAAGTGGGTGATCGAAGCGAAGAAGCAGCGCAAGGCCAAGCTGGTCGTGGTCGATCCGCGCTTCAACCGCACCGCATCCGTCGCTGATTACTATGCGCCGATTCGTCCGGGTTCCGACATCGCTTTCCTGAGCGGCGTCATCAATTACCTGCTGGCGAACGACAAGATTCATCACGAGTACGTCAAGCATTACACCAACGCCAGTTTCCTGGTCGACGAACGCTTTGCGCTCGACGATGGCCTGTTCTCCGGTTACAACGCCGAAAAGCGCAGCTACGACAAGGATTCCTGGAAGTATCAGTTCGACAAGGACGGTTTCGCCAAGGTCGACGAGACCCTGCAAGACCCGAATTGCGTATTCCAGATCATGAAGAAGCACTACGCCCGGTACACGCCGGACGTCGTGACACGTATCACCGGGACGCCGAAGGAAGCCTTCCTGAAGGTCTGCGAGTACATCGCCGACACGGCAGCGCCGAACAAGACGATGACCAACCTGTATGCGCTGGGCTGGACCGAGCATTCGATCGGCACCCAGAACATCCGCAGCATGGCGATCATCCAGCTCCTGCTCGGCAACATCGGCATGGCCGGCGGCGGCATCAACGCGCTGCGCGGGCACTCCAACGTCCAGGGCATTACCGACATGTGCCTGTATTCCGACGCCCTGCCGGGTTATCTCGGTGCGCCGCTGGATTCCGACCTGGACCGCAAGAGCTATCTGGAAAAGCGCACGCCGAAGGCGATGCGGCCGAACCAGATGAACTTCGGACAGAACTACCCGAAGTGGTGGACCAGCCTGATGAAGTCCTGGTACGGCAAGGAAGCGACGCCGGAAAACGACTTCTGCTACGACTGGCTGCCGAAGAAGGACGTTTCCTACGACGTGCTCGCCATGTTCGACCGGATGTACCAGGGCAAGATGAGCGGCTTCGTCTGCCAGGGCTTCAACCCCCTGGCATCGGTCGCCAACAAGAAGAAGGTGGGCGACGCGCTGGCCAAGCTGAAATACCTAGTCATCATGGACCCGCTGATCACGGAAACCTCCGAATTCTGGAAGAACCACGGCGAGGTCAATCCGGCCGACCCGTCGACCATCCAAACCGAAGTGTTCCGCCTGCCGGTCGCCTTCTTTGCCGAGGAAGCCGGCACCTGCACCAACTCCGGCCGCGTCGTGCGCTGGCACTGGAAGGCGGTCGAAGGCCCGGGCGAGTCGAAGAGCGATGCCGAGATCATGGCCCACCTCTACCAGGAGCTGAAGGCCATGTACGCCAAGGATGGTGGGGCTTTCCCCGACCCCATCCTCAAGCTGTCGTGGCCGTACCGGATTGCCAACGATCCGTCGCCGGAAGAGTTGTTGATGGAAATTTCCGGCAAGGCGCTGGCCGACCTGCCCGATCCCAAGGATGCGACCAAGACGGTCGCCAAGGCCGGCGAGCAGTTGGCCAGCTTCGCCTTCCTCAAGGACGACGGCAGCACGGCCTGCGGCAACTGGATCTACAGCGGTTCCTGGTCGCAGGCCGGCAACCTGACGGCACGACGCGACAGCAGCGATCCGTCCGGCCTCGGCCAGACGCTGAACTGGGGTTTCGCCTGGCCGGTCAACCGCCGCATCATCTACAACCGCGCCTCCTGCGATCCTTCAGGCAAGCCGTGGGATGCGTCGCGTTCGGTGATCAAGTGGCTGGGCGACAAGTGGGGCGGCAACGACATCCCCGACATGCGCCCGGATGCCAAGCCGGAAGAAGGGGTGATGCCCTTCATCATGAATCCAGAAGGCGTCGCCCGCCTGTTCGCCCGCGATCTGGTGGTCGATGGTCCGCTGCCGGAGCACTACGAGCCCTTCGAGTCGCCGCTCGAAACCAACCCGATGCACCCGAAGAACGCCAAGGCCAAGAGCAACCCGGTCTCGCGCATCTTCAAGGGCGATCTGGAGGTGTTCGGCACGGCCAAGGACTTCCCGTACGTGGCGACGACCTACCGCCTGACCGAGCATTTCCACTTCTGGACGCAGCACAGCAAGATCAACGCGATCCTGCAGCCGGAGCATTTCGTGGAAATTGGCGAGGAACTGGCCAAGGAAAAGGGCATCGTCGCCGGCGACAAGGTCAAGGTGCGCTCCAACCGGGGCTACATCAAGGCCGTGGCGGTGGTCACCAAGCGGATCAAGGCGCTCGACGTCGATGGCCAGAAGGTGCACACCATCGGTATCCCGCTCAACTCCGGCTTCACCGGAAGGACGAAACCGGGCTTCCTGACCAACACCCTGACCCCTGCCGTGGGCGACGCCAACACCCACACGCCGGAGTACAAGGCGTTCCTGGTCAACATCGAGAAAGCTTAAAGGAGAGCTGATATGGCACTGCAATCGCTAGACATCAAACAGCGCTCCGCGACCACGACCCCGTCCACGCAAGTGCGGCAGACCGTCGAAATCGCCAAGCTCATCGACGTTTCCACCTGTATCGGCTGCAAGGCTTGTACGGCGGCGTGTATCGAATGGAACGACATCCGCGGCGACGTGGGCAACTGCGTCGGCGTCTACGACAATCCGGTCGACCTGTCGGCCGATGCGTGGACAGTCATGCGCTTTACGGAGACCGAACAGAACAACAAGCTGGAGTGGCTGATCCGCAAGGACGGCTGCATGCATTGTTCGGACCCCGGCTGCCTGAAGGCCTGCCCGTCGCCGGGCGCCATCATCCAGTACGCCAACGGCATCGTGGATTTCCACCAGGAAAACTGCATCGGCTGCGGTTATTGCGTGACGGGTTGCCCGTTCAACGTGCCACGCATTTCGCAGAAGGACAGCAAGGCCTACAAGTGCACGCTGTGTTCCGACCGGGTGGCGGTCAACCAGGCTCCGGCCTGCGCCAAGGCCTGCCCGACCGGCGCCATCCAGTTCGGCGCCAAGGAGGACATGAAGGACTATGCCGAGAAACGGATCGCCGACCTCAAGGAACGCGGTTACGACAAGGCCGGTCTTTATGACCCGGAAGGCGTCGGCGGCACGCACGTCATGTACGTGCTGCACCACGCCGACCAGCCGAACCTGTATGCCGGCCTGCCGGCCAATCCGTCGATCAGCCCGCTGGTCTCGCTGTGGAAGGGCTTCGCCAAGCCGCTCGCCACGCTGGCCCTGGCCGGTGTGGCGCTGGGCAGCCTGTTCCACTACGTGACCAAGGGTCCGAACGAGGTCTCGAAAGAGATCGAGGACGAAATCGAACGGGAAGACCGTGAGAAGGAGGACGCACAATGATCCGCGATCCGAAAGACCTCAAGCGTTACGAACCGGCCGAACGGGCCAACCATTGGGTAGTGGGCATCAGCTTCATCCTGCTCGCCCTCTCCGGCCTGGCCTTCTTCCATCCGGCGTTCTTCCCGCTGACCCAGCTGTTCGGCGGCCCGACCTGGGCGCGCATCATCCACCCCTATATCGGGGTGCTGATGGCGGTGTCCTTCCTGGCCATCTTCATCCGCTTCAAGCATCTGAACAAGATGACCCCGGCGGACAAGGAATGGCTGGCCAAGGCGAAGAACATGGTGGATGGCAACGACCACGACATGCCGGAACAGGGCAAGTACAACGGCGGCCAGAAAGTCATGTTCTGGGCTCTGGCCGTGTGCATGTTGCTGATGACGCTGTCCGGTCTCGCCATCTGGCGTGCCTGGTTCGGCCTCGACATTACCGTGGTCCGCCTCGGTGCCGTCGTGCATGCCGCCGCCGGCGCCGTGATGATCGGCCTGATCATGGTCCACGTCTATGCCGCCATCTGGGTCAAGGGCACCATCCGCGCCATGTGGTACGGCACGGTGACCCGCGCCTGGGCCAAGCAACACCACCGTGGCTGGTATCGCCAGGTCACGGGCAAGTAATCTTCCGTCGCCCCTCGGCCGACCGGCCGGGGGGCCATGACGGAGCAACGTTTTTCCTTGCGTCTTCGGGGGCACTGCGGGGAACATTCCGCATCCCCCCGTTTTTTTGCCATACTCGCCAAGCACCTCACACTGTCACTACCGCACTTCATGCCAAGCCAACCGATCGACTTCCATCCGCCGGCCGAAGAAGCCGCTCCCATCCTGCTGCCGGTCACCGCCACGCTGTTCGCCGACCGCGCCGACCGCTTCGCGCACCTGGCCGACAAGCACAGCCTCGGTGAGTGGCTGTCCTTCCTGGGCCACATCAGCCGCGCCCAGCACGAAATCATCCAGGGCATGCCCCCCCTGCCTCTGCCCGACGAGGCGGCACTCGAGCAGGCCCGCACCCACGGCATGCCGCCGCTCAACGCCGCCTCGCTGCGCCGCCCGGTAGCCTGGCGCTATGCCCTGCAGCAACTCGCCCAACGTCTGGAAAACGACGCGCCGGATGCCGCCCAAGAGGTACTGAAAGACCTGACCGCCGCCTCCGAAGAAGAACTCGAACGCCTGGCCGACATGCTGCTCAAGGGCGAACCGGACATGGCCAGCGCCGCCCGGCTGCCCTTCGTCGCCGCCGCGCTGCAGGTCGTCTTCACCCAGTGGGCCAGCCAGCTCGATGCCAGCCACCTGCAAAAGCTCGATTCCCATGGCGTCTGCCCGTGCTGCGGCAGCCTGCCGGTAGCCAGCGTGGTGCGCCTGGGCGCCGCCATCAACAACCTGCGCTACCTGCATTGCTCGCTATGCAACACCGAGTGGAACGTATCGCGGGCCACCTGCACCACCTGCGACACCGACAAGGAAGTCGCCCTGCACGAAATCGAAGGCAGCAAGGGCGCCGTCCGCGCCGAAACCTGCGATGCCTGCAAGAGCTACCTGAAGATCGTCTATCAGGAAAAGGACCCCAAGGTCGATCCGGTCGCCGACGACCTCGCCACGCTGCCCCTCGACATGCTGGTCGATGAGGCCGGCTACGAACGCTCCGGCCCCAACCTGCTCCTCATTGGCGCACATAGCGGCTAAAACGAGCCATTCCCACCACCTTTCTGCCCGGTTCGGGTGAAAGCGATGAAAGAAAACCAACATTTCCCTGCGGCTAAGCGCAAAAAAGACTGGAAAACCTACCCGTTCTCGCCCAGCAAGCGCTTCAAAGCAAGCTGGACACGCCCGCAATCACCGGAAGCCAGCGTACCGAGTTGCCCGCGCACCAGCCGATGGTCGAGCGTGAAGAGTTTGAAGCGCACTTTGGATGGGGCCGGCAACCCGGCCGAAGCCAGGTCGGCAATCGGGCAATCGAGCGGCCAGGGCGGGTTTCCTTCCGAGGTGATCATGGCCATGACCGAATGCCCGGCTGGGGTATTGAACGCGCCATCGGCCGAAATCACCAGCGCCGGACGGTTCTTCACCGCGTCCCGATCGGTGAACGGAAAAGGGACGCGAACGACAGCGAAACGCTCAAAGGTCACGATAGGCGGCCTCGTCCTCGGCGCAGGCCCATTCGCTCAGCGTGCCCTGTACCGCCTTCAGGTATTCGATGTCCATCGGCTGGACTCGGCGCACCGTCGCGCTACCGTCGGTGCCGATTTCCCAGGCGATCAGGTCGCCCGCGCTCACCTTCAACGCAGTCCGCACATCCTGCGGAATGGTGGTTTGTCCCTTGCTGGTGATCTTCGCAATCGCCGCCATAATCTCTCCTTCGAACTTGCGTCATTACGTCCTTACTGTAAGCCGTCAAGGCGGCATACGCAAGCCGGAGTGATTCCCTGCAATTCTTCTGCCCGGTCCGGGTGAAAGCCATGCACGAAAACAAACGCGAAAACAAACATCTTCCCGCGGTTGACCGCGTCCTGCAGCAAGTCGCCGACCTGATCGAAATCCATGGCCGCCAGCTGGTTACCGGCTGCGTCCGGGCCGAACTGGCCGCCGCCCGCGAGGGCTTGAAACACGGCCTGCCGCTTCCCGATGAAAGCGCCCTCCTCGCCGCCATCCGCCGGCGCGCCGAGGATGCCGGGCGCGCCAACCTGCGTCCGGTGATCAACCTGACCGGCACCGTGCTGCACACCAATCTCGGCCGCGCCCAGCTGGCCGAGGAAGCCATTGCCCTGATGGTCGACGCCGCCCGCGCGCCCTGCGCGCTGGAATACGACCTCGCTTCCGGCGGCCGCGGCGACCGCGACGACCTCGTCTCCGGCCTGCTCGCCGAAATCGTCGCCGGTGGCTCGCCTGACATCGCCGCCACCATCGTCAACAACAACGCCGCCGCCGTGCTGCTCACTCTCAACGCCCTGGCCCAAGGCAAGGAAGCCGTCGTCTCGCGCGGCGAACTGGTCGAGATTGGCGGCGCCTTCCGCATTCCCGACGTGATGCGCCGCGCCCAGGTTCGCCTGCACGAGATCGGCACCACCAACCGCACGCACGAGAAGGACTACGCCGAGGCTATCGGCCCGAAAACCGCCTTGCTGATGAAGATCCACACCAGCAACTATGCGGTGACCGGCTTCACCAAGTCGGTGGATGAAAAGGCCGTGGCCGACATTGCCCACGCCGCCGGCCTCCCCTTGGTGGTCGATCTCGGCAGCGGCACGCTGACCGATTTCGCCGCCTACGGCCTGCCACCGGAACCGACGCCGCAACAGGCGCTGGCCGCCGGCGCCGACATCGTCACCTTCTCCGGCGACAAGCTGCTCGGCGGCCCGCAGGCCGGGCTGATCGTCGGCCGCAAGGAACTGATCGCCAAGATCAAGAAAAACCCGTTGAAGCGTGCCCTGCGCGTCGGCAAGACCACGCTGGCCGCCCTCGAAGCCACCCTGCGCCTGTAC
>DATGXM010000489.1:0-1833 GCA_035298985.1 Azonexus sp.
GCTGCTGCCGCGACCCGTGGCGGCCAGCGTGGCGCCGCCGAGCGCGGCGTCGATCTGGGTGCTCAGGAAGAAGCACCGGTCGAGGAAGCTCTGGTCGTGACCGAGGACGAGGAAGTCCCCGCCGAGGCCGCTGCCGAAACCGAGACGCAGAGCGACGCGTAAGCGCATTTGCGCATCAGGATTTCCCGTTCGCCCTGAGCGTGTCGAAGGGCTGTCTTACTTCTGAAACAGAGGCAGGACAGGGGCTTCGACAGGCTCGGGCCGATCGGGTCTGGGTTGGCGGGCTGATGCCTGCCCCAATTTCATGAAGGATACCCCCATGGCTGAAGTGACTGCCGCCACCGTCAAGGATCTGCGCGAGCGGACCGGCGCTGGCATGATGGATTGCAAGAAGGCGCTGGCCGAAACCAACGGCGACGTCGAAGCCGCGGTCGACTGGCTGCGTGCCAAGGGCCTCGCCGCCGCCGCGAAGAAGGCCGGCCGCGTCGCCGCCGAAGGTCTCGTCGGTGCTGCCACCCGCGGCACGCGCGGTGCGCTGGTCGAAGTCAATTCGGAAACCGACTTCGTTGCGAAGAACGAGCAGTTCCAGGATTTCGTCCGTTCGGTGACTGACGTTGCGCTCGCACGCGGCGAAGCCGATGCCGAGGCGCTCAAGGCCGCGCCGCTCGGCGATGCGACCGTGGGTGACGTGCTCACCAACAACATCGCCACCATCGGCGAGAACCAGACGCTGCGCCGCGCCGCCATCGTCGAGGTCAAGGAAGGCACTGTGGTCGCCTATGTCCACAATGCCGCCGCCCCCGGCATGGGCAAGATCGGCGTGCTCGTCGGTCTCGAAAGCTCGGCTCCGGAAGATGTGCTGATCGCGCTCGGCAAGCAGCTGGCGATGCATGTCGCCGCCGCCAACCCGCTGGCGCTGACCGGTGACGCGCTTGATGCGGACATGGTTGCGCGCGAGCGGGCCATTGCCGAGGAAAAGGCTGCCGAAAGCGGCAAGCCGGCGGACATCGTCGCCAAGATGGTCGACGGGTCGATGGCCAAGTTCCGCAAGGAAAATGCGCTGCTCAGCCAGCCTTTCGTGATGGACGGCAAGACCCCGGTCGCCGAAGTGATCGCCGCTGCCGGCAAGGAAGCCGGCGCCACGATCACCCTCACCCAGTTCGTGCGCATGCAGCTGGGCGAAGGCATCGAGAAGAAGGAAAGCGACTTCGCTGCCGAAGTCGCCGCCGCTGCCGGCGTCTGATCGCAACCAGCGCCTTTGGCGCTAGCGTGGCGGAACAGTCCGGGGTCTGTCTCCGGCCTGTTCCGCCACACTTGCATTGACGGGCCGCGACCCCTTCCCAACCCCGCCACCCGCCGCTAGGGATTGCGCCGCTCGCACCTCTTGCCAGGATTGCCCATGTCTCGCCCCGCCTATCGCCGCATCCTGCTGAAACTGTCGGGGGAAGTGCTGATGGGCGACCAGGGTTTCGGCATCGATCCCGCTACGGTCGCCAGCATGGCCGCCGAAGTGAAGGCGGCGAAGGAAACCGGCCTCGAAATCTGTCTGGTCATCGGCGGCGGGAATATTTTCCGCGGCATGGCCGGTGCTGCCAAGGGCATGGATCGCGCGCAGGCCGACTATATGGGTATGCTGGCGACCGTGATGAACGCGCTCGCCATGCAGAATGCGCTCGAACAGCTCGGCGTGCACACCCGTGTCCAGTCGGCGATCCAGATGGACGCGGTGTGCGAACCGGTCATCCGTCGCCGTGCCGAACGGCACCTCGAGAAGGGCAGGGTGGTGATCTTTGCTGCCGGTGTCGGCAGCCCCTATTTCACCACCGACAGCGG
>DATGXM010000490.1:0-2531 GCA_035298985.1 Azonexus sp.
CAGGTTGAGCAGGGCGCGGCGGACATCGGCATGGCGACGGACGGTGACGGGGGCCAAGCCGATGTCGGCATCCATGGCGCCGTAATTGGCCGTGGCCGGTATTTGCCCGGCGTCGAAGCTGGCGAGCAGGGCGGCCAGTTCGGCGATGCCGCTGGCCCCGAGCGTGTGGCCGAGCGCCGGCTTCAAGGACAGCAAGGGCGGCATGGTTGGGCCGAATACCTGGCGCAGGGCGTTGGCTTCGGCGAGATCGCTACCCGGCGAACCCGCAGCCTGCAGCTTGATCAGGTCGATGACCGACGGTGCGGTCCCCGCAGCGTGCAGGCAATCGCGCATCACGCCGGCAATCGGCCCGCCGTCCGGGTCGGGACCGGTGGTCGAGTAGGCATCCAGACCGGTGCTCAGTCCGCCGATTTTCCACGGGCCGGGCGTGGCGGACAGCTTGATGGCGGCGACGGCCTCGCCCAGTACCAGGCCGTCACGCCGGGTGTCGAACGGGCGGCAAAGCGTGCGGGAGAGCAGTTCCATGGCACCAAAGCCGGCCAGCGTGCTGTGATTGGCCAGTTCGACACCGACGACAATGGCCTCGTCGATCAGTCCGGCGGCAATCAGCGTGCTGGCTGCATCGATGGCCGAAAAGCCGGAGATGCAGGCATTCGAGAAACTGGCGCACGAGCCGGCGAGGGTCATCCAGTCGGCGATCTGCCGGCTGAACGAGGCGCTACCGATGGGCATGTCGAAGGGCGCTCCCCGCTGTTCGAAGAGGCCGATCTGGAAGGATGACGAGGCAATGAACAGTGGCGTGCTTGGATCGTACGGTCCGAGTTGGGCGCTGACCTGGCGCACCGCCTGTTCGGCACGCTTGGACCAGTCGGGCTCATCCAACGGCAGGGCGTAGTAGGGAAAGCGACGCTCGCCTAAGGCGCGCTGGCTGGCGCCGCATTCGCCCGCCCACAGCGCATCGCGAACGGCGGCGGGCGAATCGCCGCGGGCACAGAGCAAGCCGCTGGCGACGATATGGACGGGACGCGCCATGCCCGGACTCAGCCCCGGCTGGCCAGCCAGCCTTCCAGATGGTCGGCCAGGTTGGCGACGCTACTCAGGATGCGCCGGGTTTCCTTGCTGTCCGGCAGGCGCAGGCCGTATTGCTTCTTGATCGCCATCGACACCTGCAGGGCGTCGAGGGAATCGAGTTGCAGCGGCGCTTCCGGGCCGAACAGCACTTCGTCGTCGGTGATGCTGGCCGGATCGCAATCCTTGTCGCAGGCTTCGACAATCAGGGCTTTCAAAGCAAGGCGGAGGTCGGCAGTCATGCGGATTGACGGTGGTTGAGCCAGACCGCGGCGGCCAGCGTGGCGGCCGCGAAGGCAAACAATTGAAGAAGGGAAGGCAGGATGGCGGCGAAACCGCCGTGGCGCAGCATGACTGTGTGAAAGCCTTGCAGGCCCCAGGCCATGGGCGAGAACTCGGCCAACGTCTGCATGGCGGCGGGCATCATGAACTTGGGTACCATGATGCCGCCGACGGCGCCCATCAGGATATTGCCAACCCCGCCGATGATGGTGGCCTGCTGGGTCGTCTTGGCCAGACTGGCGACGAGCAGGGCGCAGGCGACTGCCGCCAGGCTGACCGCCGCCGAAACCAGCCACCAGTGCAGCAGGCCGATCCCCTGCGGCATGACCAGCGCTTCGCCGCCAAAGAGCGGCATGATGAACATGCCGACGCCGACCATCAGTACGGCCTGGATCTGGTTGACGATGAAGAAAGGGAGCAGCTTGCCGAGCAGCACCAGCCGGAAGGGCAGGCCCATGGCGGCCAAGCGCTGCAGCGTGCCTTGCTGGCGCTCGACGATCAGAATGGCGGAAATCGGGATGACCACGAAGAACATGGCGAAAACCAGCCAGGCCGGCACATTCTGTTGCACGGAAGACGGCGGGCGGATGCTGCGGTCGTTCTGGACGGCGATGCTGACGATCTCGTCCGGCCATTCGCGATCCGGTGCATTGGCGGCAATCGGCAGACCGAACAACTTGCTGGCCTTGCGTGTCAGCTCGTCGGCGCGCAGGGTGCCGAGCGCGGCGCTGGTCTGGGTGCGGAAAGCCAGTTGCAGGGCGGGGTTCAGAGTCGGATCGACGAACAGGCTGAGCGGCTCGGTCGGCTGGCCGTCGACGCCGGCCGGGGCAAGCAGGCGTTCGCCGAAGCCCTTGGGCAGCACCAGGACCAGGGCGTAACGGCCATCGCGGATGGCTTGCCGGGCGGCATCGGGATTGTCGACATTGGCCACATGGCGGAAGCTGCCGGCCTTGTTCAGGCGCCGGATCAGTGATTGCGAATGCGGGCTGCCGTCGAGATCGACGATGGCGTAGCCGACGTCGATAGCCGCACCGGGCATGAAGGCATCGTGCAAGGCCATGGTCATGACCAGGATGAAAATCACCGGCATCAGGAACAAGGCGGCCAGGCCGTGCCGGTCGCGGAGCAGGGCCAGGGTTTCCTTCTGCCACAGCGCAGTCAGTCGGCTCATGGCTCAGTCC
>DATGXM010000491.1:0-9142 GCA_035298985.1 Azonexus sp.
GCCCTCGAAGCAACCGTAGCCGTAATGCAGAGTGTGGGTCAGCGCGTGCACCTTGGCCTCGCGCCAGGGCAGCCACTGGCCGTCGAGCCAGATGTAACCGTCGCGGTCTTGCATGATCGTTCTCCTTGAATCCGTGGAATGGCCGTCGCAGCGGCCGTGGAGACACACCGGGGTAAGGAGTGCCGGTCCCGAAGCAACCATCGCCGGGTAGGCGAGGTGCCGACGGAAGAAGGCGGTGAAGGAAGCATGCCGCCCCCTTCGCCTGTTCTCAAACGAATTGACGAGGCTTTAGATGAATTTGATTCACGTATGTCGCCAGGCGCGAAAACCTAGCCGGCAAGCTCGTGGGCGTGACGTACCAGCCAGCGAATGAAAGCCAGCGCCCCCGGCCGTTCCTGGATGGCCGGCGGCGCGACGACGTAGAAGCTGCGGTCCGGGCAATCCTCGGCAAAGGGGCGGACGAGACGGCCATCGGCCACGTAGGGCGCGGCCAGGCTACCCGCCATCAGGGATACGCCATGGCCGACCACGGCGCCCTCCAGCATGAGCAAGGCATCCTCGTACAGTGGGCCGCTGGCCGGTTCCGGTCGGTTCAGGCCGGCGGCGGCGAACCAGCGCTGCCAGGAAAGCAGCGGGTGGCGCAGCAGACGGACGGCATCGAGGTCGGCCGCTGTCTTGAGCTGGGCGGCAAGGGCCGGCGCGCACACCGGAAACACCCGTTCCTCGAACAACTTCCAGGCGAGCAGCCCCGGCCATTCTTCCTCGCCGTAGCGCAGGCCGATGTCGGCCTCGCCATGGAGCAGCGGCCCCAGCCCGGTCGCGGTCGCCAGGCTGAACTCGACGTCGGGATGCGCCGCCTGATACTCGGCCACCCGTGACACCAGCCACTTGCTACCCAGCGCCGGCGCCGCCGAAATGCGCAGACGTTCGCGCTGCGGCGCCCGCAACACGGCACTCGCCTCGTCGAGACGAAGCAGCGCGTCGCGCACCACCGTCAGGTAACGCCGCCCGGCTGCCGTCAGCGCGATGGCCCGGTGCCGCCGCTCGAACAGCGCCTGCCCGAGATGCGCTTCCAGCTGGCGGATGCGGTGGCTGATCGCCGACGGCGTCAGATGCAGCGCCTCCGCTGCCGCCTGAAAACTGCCGAGCCGGGCGGCGGCTTCGAAGGCGGGCAGGGTGTGGAGCGGGGGCAGGTCGTGCATGGTGGCGGGCGGCGGTTCCGGGAGTGCCGATGCTACTGCTTTTGCCCGCTCCGTTCCTTCTTGCGTTCCTTTTCGTATTCGGAATAAGTCTTGCGATTCAGGTCATCCAGGCAGCGCTGGCTTTCCCCGGGCGGCTGGTTGCGGCAGCGGTTCTCCGACGACTGCTGGAAGCCCTGGTACCAGGTTTCGGTCGTGCAGCCCTGAAGCGCCAGCAAGAGAATGGCGAGCAGCGGGAGTGCAACGGATGGGGGACGTTTTATCATGATGGGCAGGCCCAGGCAGGCGGTGGAAATAGGCGTCAAAAGGAACGCCCATCGACATGTTTGACCTCCAGCGCCGCCAGATCGACACCCTCCAGGCAGCGCGCGTTCACCGCCGCCATCCGGTTGCCGGCCGGGTCCGTGCCTTCGCCAAAGGGATGGATGCCGCACGTCGGGCAGAAGTGATGCTTGATGCGCTGCTTGCCGAACGTGTAGGTGGCGAGATTGCTTTCCGGCGTCAGCAGACGCAGCTTGTCGCGCGGCACGAACCAGTGCAGCGACCCCATGCGCGAACAGATGGAGCAATTGCAATCCATGACCTTGGCCAGTTCGCCCTCGACCTCGAAAGCAATCTGTCCGCAGTGACAGCTACCCTTGTAGATCATGCTCGTTCTCCTTGCTCGATGAAATCGGCGGCGACGCCATTAAGCCGCGTTGGCACAACCCACCGGGTTGTAGATGCGCTCGGTCGACGCCGGATTGTTGATCAGCTTGTCAGCCGGTCGCCGCGGACGAGCCACCAGTTCGCCCCCGCAGTTCGGGCACTTGCCGGCCAGCGCACCCTCCGCACAGGCGGCGCAGAAGGTACATTCAAAGGAACAGATGCGGGCTTCCGCCGAATCGGGCGACAGATCCTTGTCGCAGCATTCGCAATTGGGTCTGAGTTGCAGCATGGCGCCGTTCTCCGCTGAGGACTACTGCGAAATGTCCGCCTCGACCAGCGCATCCGGAAGACAACCGGGCAAGCGGACTCCGTCACGCATTGTCCGTTCGCCTGCCGGCGAAATCAACTTGTCATTTCAAGCAGCCAAGGCCTTGCCGTCGGCCGTCACCGACAGGCGCCCCTGGCTGTCGAAATTCAGCGCGATGGCGGACGGCGCGGTATGGCCGTCGAGCAGGGAGCGGTACTTGGCGATCACCGCCTGGACCTCGGCCGGGGTGCGCGCGGCGCGGTATTCGGCGTCGAACGGCAAGGACTTCGCCATCTCCGTCTTCTGCGACGACAGGGCGTTCACCGTGCTCAACTGGCGGGCCAGTACCGGGTTGTCCTTCAGCGCTTCGCGAAATTGTGCGGCGTAAGCGTAGTTGCCCGGCAACTGAAGCTGGCCGTAGACATCGTAGCTGATGCTCGCCGGCGCCTCCGGAATGCCGTGCGCCGCCAGGAAGCCCGGCATCTTCGCCGACACCTGCTGGCTCAGCGCGTCGATATTGTTCTGCGTCGGCATCAGCAGCGGCATCGACAGCAGCGAGCGCGATGGGTCGGGCGTGAAATAGGCATCAATGTCGAGCGCCTTGCTCCCCTGCGCCGTGTCGTAAGCCGCCTTGGCCTTGCCTTCGGCCTTGTTCGCCTCAGCCGCCAGGCGGGCCCGCCCGGCTTCCGAAATCGTCACGACGGCAGATTTTTCCGCCGCGCCGGCTGAACTTGCCGCCGGCCGAGCGGGTGAAGTCAGACTCTTGGCGACCGATCCGACCAGGGAAAGCGCCGCCGACGCGGCCAGAGAGGCAATTGCCATGGAGCAACCCCATAAAAATCATGATAACGGGGTGCTATTACGCAAAGGGTGTGCCAGGTGGGCTTTGCTAGCGCCCCACTGGCTTGGCAAGGGCGCGGAATGTCGTGGGTCAGCGCGGCTATGCAGGTATCGACAACGAGGTATCGTCGATACGCAGTGAAAACCAGGGGCACCGCTCGATGACAGGGTCGTAACCCAGCAGCAGGAAGGCCATCGTTAACCCGGTGAACGCCGGGAAGCGGTGATTTTCCAGATAGCCACTGACGGCGGATTGCGTCAGGTGAGGCTCGTCGGTAAAGACCACCACCGCGTAGCCGCCGGGATAGGGGCCGTCCTTCAGCGCGTGGGTGCGTTTGGCCTTGGTAGCCAGACGCTCGCTGATGCCGGCGAGGAAGGTTTCGCGGGTCCACACGATCCATTGGTCGGTGCGCCCGGCCTGATAGTTGGCGATGCCTTGGGGATCGACCAGTTCGGTGACTTCGATGGCGACGCGCCGGTGGTCGTTATCGACACCCTCGCAATCCGGCGGGTCGCTGCCCCGACCGCGGCTGCGTACCTGATGGAAGGCCGGCTGGCCGTCGGCTGCCATCGAGGCCAGCAGGTAGCGGACGACGCCCAGTTCGGCCAGGTCGCGATTCAGCGGCCATTCGAAGAACGTCGCATAGCCGCGCTTTTGCGAGCGTTCGATGTAGCCGTAAATGTTCGATGGATCGTCGCGGGGCATGGCGGACCGGTTCACCATGGGGTGGCATCGGGATGTCCAGTGTCCCGCCGGCCGGTGGCGGCGTCAAATGCCGGTGCGGCACCTGACGCCGTGGCGCCTCAGCGCCGGCCGCCGAGGATGCTGCCGAGCACGCCGCGCAGGATCTGCTTGCCGATCTCGCGGCCGACGGTGCCGGCGACGCCGCGAGCGGCGCTCTTGGCGGCACTTTCCAGCACGCCTTCGTGGCGGCCGCCGCGTGGGCCGGTGCTGCCCATCAGGACATCGCCGAGGCCGCCGAACAGGCCGCCGCCGGATTCCTGCTGCGGCGCCGGGGCGCTCTGCCGTTGCTGGGCTTGTTCGTAGCGCGGTTGCGGTTGCGGCTGGCCGGCGTGGTTGCCCCAGTCGTTGCCGTTCAGGCCGCCGTTTTGCGGGGCGGGAATGGCGCCGGGGGCAGCCTGGGTAGCGGCCGGCTTGCCCTTGAGGACTTCGTAGGCCGATTCGCGGTCCACCGTCTGGCCGTAGGCGGCGAGCATGGGCGAAGCCTGTATCATGGCCTGGCGTTCATCGGCGGTCAGCGGGCCGAGGCGCGAGGCGGGCGGGAAGATGATGCTGCGTTCGACGACATTGGGGCGGCCCTTGTCGTCGAGGAAGGAAACCAGCGCTTCGCCGACGCCGAGTTCGGTGATGGCGCTGGCGGCGTCGAACTTGGGGTTGGCGCGCATGGTCTGCGCCGCGGCTTGCACAGCCTTCTGGTCGCGCGGCGTGAAGGCGCGCAGGGCGTGCTGGACGCGGTTGCCGAGCTGGCCGAGGATCTTTTCCGGCACGTCGAGCGGGTTCTGCGTGACGAAATAGACGCCGACGCCCTTGGAGCGGATCAGGCGGACAACCTGCTCGACCTTGTCGGTCAAGGCTTGCGGGGCATCACTGAACAGCAGGTGGGCTTCGTCGAAGAAGAAGACGAGCTTGGGCTTGTCGAGGTCGCCGGCTTCCGGCAGTTGCTCGAACAGCTCGGAGAGCAGCCAGAGCAGAAAGGTGGAGTACAGCGCCGGGGCCTGCACCAGCTTTTCGGCGGCGAGTATGTTGATGACACCGCGGCCATTGCTATCCACCTGCATCAGGTCGTGGATATTGAGCATCGGTTCGCCGAAGAAGGCGTCGCCGCCCTGTTGTTCGAGGGTCAGCAGGCCGCGCTGGATGGCGCCGATGGAGGCGGAAGCGATATTGCCGTATTCGGTGGTGTAGCTCTTGGCGTTGTCGCCGACGTTCTGCACCATGGCGCGCAGGTCCTTGAGGTCGAGCAGCAGCAGGCCCTGGTCGTCGGCGATCTTGAAGACCAGTTGCAGCACGCCGGCCTGGGTGTCGTTGAGGTTGAGCAGGCGGGCGAGGAGCAGCGGGCCCATGTCGGAGACGGTGGCGCGCACCGGCACGCCGCCTTCGCCGAAGACGTCCCAGAAGGCGACGGAGTTGGCGTAGGGCTGGAAGCCTTCGAGGCCGAGTTCGGCGATGCGCTTGAGCAGCTTTTCCGACGGGGTGCCGGCAGCGCCCATGCCCGACAGGTCGCCCTTCACGTCGGCCATGAAGACCGGCACGCCGGCGAAGGACAGGCGCTCGGCGATGGATTGCAAGGTCACCGTCTTGCCGGTTCCCGTCGCGCCGGTGATCAAACCGTGGCGGTTGGCCATCTGCGGCAGCAGGGCGGGGTAACCGTCTTCGGATTTGGCGAGGTACAGGGGATCGGACATGGCGGGAACTCCTCGGAAAAATTATCCAATCATTCTAGCAACGCCCGGGCTTGGCTTCGTGACATCGCGTGACGCCGCCGACCTGACGAGAAGGCTTGTGGCGGGTAAAATCACGCCTTCTTCGTTTTTTGCAGTGGGAAAACATCATGGCTGGTCATTCCAAGTGGGCCAATATTCAGCACCGTAAAGGTCGCCAGGACGAGAAGCGTGGCGCCGCCTTCTCCAAGATCGCCAAGGAAATCACCGTGGCCGCCAAGATGGGCGGCGGCGACATCAGCTTCAACCCGCGCCTGCGCGTGGCCGTGGACAAGGGCAAGGCGGTCAACATGCCCAAGGACAAGATCGACACCGCCATCAAGAAGGGCACCGGCGAACTGGAAGGCGTCGATTACGTCGAGATCCGCTATGAGGGCTACGGCATCGGCGGCGCGGCGATCATGGTCGACTGCCTGACCGACAACAAGACCCGCACCGTGGCCGAAGTGCGCCATGCCTTCTCCAAGCACGGCGGCAACATGGGGACCGACGGTTGCGTGGCCTTCCAGTTCAAGCACTGCGGCCAGCTGATCTTCGCCCCGGGCACCGACGAAGCGGCCCTGATGGACGCTGCCATCGAAGCCGGTGCCGACGATGTGAACACCAACGACGACGGTTCGATCGAAGTGATCACCGCGCCGACCGAGTTCATCGCCGTCAAGGACGCACTGGAAGCCGCCGGTTTCACGCCGGAATTCAGCGAAGTGACGATGAAACCGGAAGGCGAGAACGTGTTTGCCGGCGACGATGCAGTCAAGATGCAGAAACTGCTCGACGCCCTGGAAAGCCTCGACGACGTGCAGGAAATCTACACCACCGCCGTCATCGAGGAATAAGACGTTCGCCGATGATCCTTGCCATTCGGCGAGGATCGCGCCATTTTGATTGCCGTTCGCGCCACCAAGGATACGCCGTGAAACTTCGCCTGCTCGCCTCCGCCCTGTTGTTCGCCTTCCTCAGCCTGTCCGCCGCCGCGGCGCAGTACACCTGTCCGGACTTGGGCGGCGCCAAGCAGGTCAATGCCTGTCCGACCGAGGACGAGCTGAAGCACACCTACAGCGGTTTCTGCAGCGACGACAAGAAGGTCTATGGCGGCGAGACGGACAACTGCATCCGCTACAAGGACTACCGGGCGATGAAGAACAACGCCCGGTGGGAGTCGGCCGATGGTGCTTTCGACGGCTACGTGTCCTGCGACCTGCCGAAAGCCAAGGTCCTGTCGCTGAAGGCGAGCGGCATGAAGATCGAGAAGCAGGGCTCGCTGACCAAGGTGGTGTGCAGCTATCCCAACGGTATCAATTTCACCTACCGGACCAAGAGCGCCTGCAAGGTCGACGACGACAAGGCCTGCGCGGCCAAACCGGGCGGCTGCCAGGCCACTTGCGACTGAGCCGCACGGCCGCGGCATGATCCAGCCGGCCATCATCGATATCGAGGCCTCGGGGTTCGGACGCGGCAGCTATCCGATCGAAGTCGGCTACTACCTGCCGAACGGCCAGGCCTACTGCACCCTGATCGCGCCGGAAGCGGAGTGGACGCACTGGGATGAATCGGCCGAGCGAGTGCACGGCATCCGCCGCGACATCCTGCTGGCCAAGGGCAAGCCAGCCGTCGAGGTCTGCCTCGACCTGAACCGCCAGTTGCGCGGCCAGTTCATCTACTGCGACGCGTGGTCCTACGATTACGTCTGGCTCGGCAAACTCTTCGACGCGGCCGGCCTGGTGCCGACCTTTACCCTCAGGGACATCCGCGACTTGCTGGGCGAATGCGAGAAAACCGTGTGGCAGGCCACGCGCGCCGCCGTTGAACTGCGCCTGCAATTGCGCCGCCATCGGGCGAGCAGCGATGCCCGCCTGTTGTTCGAAACGCTGCTGGAAGCCCGCCAGTGTTGCGGCTTAGAGAAACCCTAGATGCGGCGATTCGCCCCCTTCCTGTTCGTCTTCCTGTGGAGCACCGGTTTCATCGGCGCCAAGTACGGCATGCCGTATGCCGAACCCCTGTCCTTCCTGCTTACCCGCTATGTGCTGGTGATCGCCTTGATGCTCCCCATCGCACTGGCCACCCGCGCCCCGTGGCCGAAATGGCCGCAGGAATGGCTGCACATCGGCATTTCCGGCGTACTGGTCCATGCCATCTACCTGGGCGGGGTGTTCGTCGCCATCAAGCACGGCCTGTCGGCCGGCGTCACGGCGCTGGTCGTCGGCATGCAGCCGCTGCTGACCGCCTTCGGCTCGGGCTGGCTGCTCGACGAGAAGGTGAACGCCCGCCAGTGGGGTGGCCTGGTCCTCGGCTTCATCGGCGTCGGCCTGGTCGTTTCCGGCAAGCTGGGCGACGGGGCGCTGGGGCCGATGCTGATCCCGGCCCTCGTCGCGCTGCTCGGCATCACCGCCGGCACGCTGTACCAGAAGCGCTTCTGCCCGAAATTCGACCTGCGCAGCGGTTCGGTCATCCAGTTCGTGCCGACAGCCATCGTCACGGCCATCGCCGTCGCCGCCTTCGAGGACTACCGCATCGAGTGGAACGGCCACTTCCTGTTCGCGCTGGGCTGGCTGGTGCTGGTGCTGTCGCTCGGCGCCATCAGCCTGCTCAACCTGCTGATCCGCAGCGGCAGCGCGGTCAATGTCGCCAGCCTGTTCTACCTGACGCCGCCGACCACGGCGCTGGTCGCTTTTGCCGTCTTCGGCGAAACGCTGACCCTGACCGCGGTGATCGGCATGGTGGTGGCGGTGAGCGGCGTCTATTTGGTGGCGAGGGCCAAATGAACGCCCCGCGCATACTTGGCATCGACCCCGGCCTGCGGGGGACGGGTTTTAGCTCCGGCCGCGGGCTATGCCCGCTTAACCGGCTGCGTCGATTAGCCTGCGCTGAAACCCGCCACCCAGAGCTTCGTGGAGGCCGTCAATGAGCGCTCCACGCATACTCGGGATTGATCCAGGTCTCAGGGTGACGGGTTTTGGCGTCATCGAGAAGCATGGCAACCAGCTGCTTTACGTCGCCAGCGGCTGCATCAAGTCAAACGACAAGCAGGCCCTGCCCGAGCGCATCGCCACCTTGTTCGCCGGGATCAGCGAGGTGATCGCCACCTACCGACCCGATCAGGCGGCGGTGGAAAAGGTGTTCGTCAACGTCAATCCGCAATCGACGCTGCTCCTCGGCCAGGCGCGCGGGGCGGCGATCAGCGCGCTGGTGCATGGCGGGCTGCCGGTGGCCGAATACACGGCGCTGCAGGTCAAGCAGGCGGTGGTCGGCCACGGCAAGGCGGCCAAGGAACAGGTGCAGGACATGGTGGTCAGACTTCTTTCCCTGCCCGGCGCGCCGACCGCCGATGCCGCCGATACCTTGGCCTGCGCCATTGCCCACGCCCACGGCGGGCAAGGTCTGGGCGCCTTGGCGACAGCCGGCTATCGCGTTCGGGGCGGCCGCCTGATAGGATGACACCTGTTTGAACATACAGTACTGCGATAAACCATGATCGGACGCCTGACCGGCACCCTTGCTGAAAAAAACCCGCCGCAGATCGTGCTCGACGTCAATGGCGTCGGCTACGAGCTCGACGTGCCGATGAGCACCTTCTACAACCTGCCGGCGGCCGGCGAGAAAACCAAGCTGCTGACCCATTTCGCGGTACGTGAGGACGGCCATTTCCTCTACGGCTTCCTGACCGAGGCTGAGCGCTTCGCCTTCC
>DATGXM010000492.1:0-3184 GCA_035298985.1 Azonexus sp.
GATCGTCGAAGCCTGACCTCCGCCCGCCCCTGGCCGCTCGCGGCCAGGGGCGGGGCGGGAACCGGCGCCGGGCGCCGGATTCCTGTTCCTCCCCGCCCGGTCTCTTAGTCGTAGCGGGAGGCCGGGCGCCCCCGGCATCAAGTTTTCCGAATCCCCATGAAGCTGCCCCGATTTCTGGTTCGTCTCGTTCTTTTGCTGCTGTACTGGTCCGCCGCCGCTTACAGCCATGCCTCTTCCTACGACGCGCCATTGCCGCCGCAGCTCCACTCCGACCCCGACCTCTGCGCCTACGCCCCGTGCCGTGAGGTGATGCCCGGCGCCGACAGCTTTTCGCCGCGCAAGGGCCGGCCGAGCTATGTCGAAGCCTACCGGGGCAGCGGCGCGCAGCGCCAGCTGGTCGGCTACGTCTTCCTGTCCACGGACATCGTCGACATTCCCGCCTATTCCGGCAAGCCGGTGGTCACGCTGATCGGCATGTTTCCGCAGGGGGTGATCAGCGGCGTGCGCATCCTGAAACACAGCGAACCCATCCTGCTGGTCGGCATTCCCGAAGGCGAGCTGACCAAGTTCATCGCCCAGTATGTCGGCCAGTTCGCCGGCGCCAAGGTCGAAATCGGCAAATCGACGGCCGGCGACGACCGCATCGGGCTGAATGCCATCAGCGGCGCCACGGTCACCGTCATCGCCGAAAACCAGGTGGTGATGCGCAGCGCCTACGCCATCGCCAAGCAGGTCGGCATCGTCAAGGTGGTGCCCAAGCCGCCGGCCCGCTTCACGGCGCAGACCGGCAGCCTCGACTGGAAAGCCTTGGTCGCCGAAGGCAGCGTCCAGCACCTCGTCGTGCAACCGGACCAACTGGGCATGCCGGGCAGCGGCCAGCCCTACATGGATCTCTATTTCGGCTACCTGAACGCCCCGGTCATCGGCCGCAGCATCCTCGGCGAAGCCGGCTGGAAGCGCCTGATGGGCGAACTGAAGCCGGACGAACACGCCATCTTCATCATCGCCAACGGCACCGCGTCGTTCAAGGGCTCGGGCTTCGTGCGCGGCGGCATCTACGACCGTATTCAGGTCGCCCAGGACCTCGACACCCATACTTTCCGCGACACCGATTACCAGAACCTGTACGGCATCGAAGCCGCCGGCGCGCCGGCCTACAAGGAATCGGGTATCTTCATCGTACGCGGCGGCAATTTCAGCGCCGCCTACCCGTGGCAGCTGGTGTTCATGGCCAACAAGGTGGACAAGGAAAGCGGCGCCAAGACCTTTGCCAATTTCGACCAGGAATACTGGCTGGCCGACCGCTACCTGGAAGGCGGCCGGCCGCTGGTGGTGCGCCCCGATCCGACCTGGGTCCGAGTGTGGAAAGGCAAGCAGCTCGACATCGCGCTGTTCGTGCTGCTCCTTGCCGCCACCGCCGGCGTCTATGCCCTGCGCGACCGGCTGGTGCGCCGCGCCACGCGCAAGGACAAGCGCTGGGTATCCATCCCCAAGTACCTGACCTGGTCGGCCGCCATTGTCTTCGTCGGCTTCTACGGCCTGGCCCAGCCGAGCATCACGCATGTCATGACCTGGCTGCATTCGCTGGTCTACCAGTGGCGCTGGGAACTGTTCCTGTCCGATCCGCTGATTTTCATTTTCTGGTGGTTCATCGCCGCCGTGCTGTTCGTCTGGGGCCGCGGCCTGTTCTGCGGCTGGCTGTGCCCCTACGGCTCGCTGTCCGAGCTCTCCTTCAAGATCGCCGGCCGGCTCGGCCTGAAGCGTTTCCAGTTCCATCTGCCGATGCGCTGGCACAACCGGCTGCGCTGGCTCAAGTACGGCATCTTCGCGCTGCTCATCGGCGTCTCCTTCTACGACATCGGCCTGGCCGAGCAGATGGCCGAGGTCGAGCCCTTCAAGTCGACCTTCCTGGTCGGCGGCGTCTGGCACCGGGCCTGGCCTTTCGTGGCCTACTGGGCGGTGCTCTTCGTCGGCGGCCTGTTCGTCGAGCGGCCGTTCTGCAAGTACCTGTGCCCGCTCGGCGCCGGGCTGGCCATCCCGACCAGCTTCCGTTTCATCAAGCTGAAGCGCAAGGCCGAATGCACGACCTGCCACGCCTGCCAGAAGGGCTGCGGTTCGCGGGCCATCGCCGACGACGGCCGCATCGACCAGCGCGAATGCCTGCTCTGCCTGGAATGCCAGATCCTCTACTACGACGACCACACCTGCCCGCCGCTGTCGCAGGAACGCCGCCGGCGGACCAAGGCCGGCATCGAGCTGACGCCGATCGGCGATGACGGCTATTACATTCCGATCAAGGTAGTGCGCTGAAATGCTGCAATGAAGAGTTGTCTCGTCGCCACCCTGCTCCTCGTCATCGGCGGGCCGCTGTCGGCCGCCGAATGGCCGGTCGCGCCGGGCGAATCGATCGCCGCGGCAGTGCAGGCGGCGAAGCCGGGGGACACGGTGCGCGTCCAGCGCGGCCACTACGCGGAACATCTGGTGATCGACAAGCCGCTGCGCCTGGTCGGCATCAACAACCCGACCGTCAGCGGCGGCGACAAGGGCGACGTCATCCGGATCAAATCGCCGGACGTGACGATCAAGGGCTTCATCGTCCGCGACAGCGGCGCCGACCTCACCGCCCAGAACGCCGGCATCTACGTCGAGCCGGGGTCGCACCGGGTGGTCATCCGCCACAACGTGCTGGTCTACAACCTGTTCGGCGTCTGGCTCGAAAAGCTGCAGGACCCGGAAGTCAGCGACAACCTGATCACCAGCAAGCGCGACCTGTCGTCGGCCCGGCGCGGCAACGGCATCCAGCTCTACAACACGAGCGGCGCCAGGATCATCGGCAACCACATCAGCTTCGCCCGCGACGGCATCTACGTCGATGTCTCGCACCACGCGGTGTTTCGCGGCAACCGCATGCATCACCTGCGCTACGGCAGCCACTACATGAATTCCAACGACAACCTGTGGGAAGACAACGAGAGCTACCTGAACCGCGGCGGCCTGGCGCTGATGGAAGTACGCCGCCAGACGGTGCGCAACAACCGGGCCTGGGGCAACACCGACCACGGCATCATGCTGCGCACCATCCAGGATTCGGTCATCGAGAACAACGTGGTGGCCGGCAACGGGCGCGGCTTCTTCATCTACGACGCCGAATACAACACGCTGAAGGGCAACCGGGTGGTCGGCA
>DATGXM010000493.1:0-3188 GCA_035298985.1 Azonexus sp.
CTTCGGCGGCTATGGCAACAAGACGCTGTCCGAGCTGGAAATGCCCGAGTTCAACGACCGCCTCGACTTCATCCGCGAGTTGTACGCCAAGAAGACCTTCGGCCTGGACAACGGCAAGGAACTGTTCGTCAAGGTCGGCAAACAGCAGGTGGTGTGGGGGCGTACCGACCTGTTCCGCGTCCTCGACGTGATCAACCCGGTCGACTTCTCGCGCAACAACATCTACGACGAACTGTCCGACATCCGCATCCCGATGTGGATCGCCCAGGCCGAATACCGCATGGGGGCCAGCGACTGGATGCAGGACCGCAACTTCCAGATCGTCTGGAACTTCGACAAGTTCCGTCCGAACAACCTGGGCCAGTGCGGCACGCCGAACGTCATCCTCGACGCCGGCTGCTTCTTCCGCGGCATGGCCAACCTGTGGGACAACGGCGGCACGGTGGCCAACTTCGCCAATATCGCGCCGGGAACCCTGCTCGCCACCAACTTCGGCCCGGGCCAGATCGGCCTGAAGGACGTGAACCTGCCGGACTGGAGCATTTCCAACACCCAGCTCGGCGCCAAGTACGAAGGCGTGACCATGGGCGGCCTGTCCTTCTCGCTGAATGCCCTGACCTATCGTTCGCAACTGCCGTCGCTGCATGGCGGCAAGCGCGCCACCAACTCCTTCACCGGCGCCCAGCAGAATGCCTGGCCCTACCTGATCTCCTTCGACATGGAATTCCCGCGCGTCAATCTGGTCGGCGGCTCGATGGACTTCCAGATCCCGGCAGCCGGCGCGGCAGTGCGCATGGAAGCGGCCTATACGCAGGGTGAAGAGTTCGCCAATACGGCGCGCGAGCAGCTGTATTCGAAGAATGACGTGTTCCGCGCCGTGATCGGTGTCGACCGTCCGACCTTCGTCCCCTTCATCAGCGAAACCTCCGCCACGCTGATTTCGGCCCAGTTGTTCTACCAGCACATCTTCCAGCACGAGTGGAAGCAGGAGCAGTACGGCCCGGTCGGCATGCCGGACTGGGAAAACAACTTCATCGGCACCCTGCTGATCAAGGGCTTCCTGAAGAACGGTTCGATCAGCCCGCAACTGATCCTGGCGCATGATTTCCGCGCCCAGGCCACGGCCATCGCCCCGCAGGTGGAGTGGAACTACACCAACGACCTGAAGATCACCATCGGCGCCAACTACAAGCTGGCCGACGGTCGCGATCACTGGAAGTTCGACGACTGCCGTGCCTGTAACCCGTTCGCACCCTTTACTGCCCCGGCCGGCGATGCCAACCCGAATACCCCGTATTCGCGCGGCTTCGGCGGCATGGAACCGCTCGGCCGCTTCCGCGCCGGCCCGATCGGCGCAGCGTTCAAGGAAAACGACATCTTCCTTCGCGTCAATTACAAGTTCTGATCCAACCGAGGAGACATAGCGTATGAAAAAGCATTTGATTGCCATGCTGCCCTTGATGGCGGCCGGTGTGGTGGGCGTGGCGCAGGCCGCGACCGATGCCGATGTGGAAAACTCGTTCAACCCGTACAAGTCCGGCATGCCGAGCTTCCCCGGGCTGACCGCGGGCACCGTGATCAACAAGGCCAACGTCGACCAGTTCAAGGAAGTGCTGGGCGCCGGCGTGTACAAGCTGATCAAGGAAGGCCTGTTCGAAATGAAGGTCGGCGCGACTACCCAGTTCGCCATCAACAAGAACTACATCGACGCCACCAAGGCTAACCTGAACAAGACCAAGCTGGGCGCCAAGGCCGGTGAAATGATCTCCGGCTACGTTGCCGGCCGTCCCTTCCCGGAAGAGCCGGACGCCAAGGACCCGCGCGCCGGCGAGAAGCTGGCGTGGAACTACAAGTACGGCGTGAACTGGGGCGACGGCGCGATCATTTCGCCGTTCTACTGGAAGTACCGCAACATGCAGACCGGCCAGGTCGAAAAGACCCTGAAGTGGGACTTCCATTTCCTGAACTTCATGCACCGCACCAAGGATGCGCCGATACCGGAATTCACCCCGAACCCGTCGGGCATCTTCCGCGCCATCTACACCAAGGCGCACGAGCCGAACGACCTGAAGAACACCCAGCTGCTGATCCAGCGTTTCGAGGATGACGCCAAGCTGGACGATGCCTACCTGTACCTCGGTTTCCAGCGCCGCGTCCGCCGCCTGGCGCAAGGGCAGGTGACCGACGCCTTCCTCGGCTCCGACCTGATGATTGAGGACTTCGAAGGCTACAACGGCCGCGTCTCCGACATGCACTGGACCTACAAGGGCACCAAGAACATCCTGCTGCCGATGTGGAACCACAACGAACTGAAGCTGGCTTCCGACATGCCGGCCGAAGCCGACGGCTACAAGTACGTCGATTTCGGCGGCCAGGGCAAGTGCTTCCACGAAGGCACCTGGCAGCTGCGCAAGGTCTATGTCCTCGAAGCCGCGCCGGTCAACACCAACCATCCGGTCAGCAAGCGCGTCTTCTACATGGATACCCAGTTGCAGAACCTGAACGGTGCCAACGAAATCTACGACCGCAAGGGCGAGCTGTGGAAGGTGTTCATGGTCGGCAAGTCGCACCCCGATCAGCACCTGCCGGTCAACAAGGGCTCGGGCATCGGTATCGACGATGCCTTCTCTATGGTCGACCTGCAGTCCAAGCACTGCACCACCGGCCAGTTCAAGGGCCAGGTCGATCCCAAGAAGAACCCGCCGGGACTCTTCCAGGTGCAGAACCTGCGCGGCGGCGACTGATCTTTCTTTCCTGCACCCTATGGGTGTCTCTGCGGTCGGAGGGCCTTACTGCGTTGGGCTCTCCTCCACCTTTCAGGGGGCTTCGGCCCCCGTTTTTTTATTTCAGGAACCGAAAAGTCCGTGTGGCCGCCGGATCAGTAGGCGTAGAAAACGAAGACGCCAGCCCCCAAATCGGGGCTCGCCTTGGAAAAACCGGTGACCAGGTAAGTTTGCACCTTCCAGTGCTGATCCAGTTTATGCGTCAGGAAAGCCGTGGCTTCACGCAGCGGGGCACCGGTCTCCATGATTTTTTGGCGGTAATCGTAGCTGAGGCCAAAGGCGGTCTGCTGGGAGACGCGATACGACCAGCCGAGGGAGGTCAACAACGGGTTCTTCAAATCGAGGCCATCCGGGTCGCCCATCCGTTTGTAGCCGAGCGTGCCAAAGAGGGTATGGCGATCCACG
>DATGXM010000494.1:0-1619 GCA_035298985.1 Azonexus sp.
GTTCGGCGCCAGATTGGCCAGCGGAATGTAGCGCTCTTCGGTCTCCTGATCGTAGAGAACGGAGTGACGCTGCGAGAAGGTGCCGCGTTCGCAATCCTGGCCCGAAAGGCGGATCTTGTGCCCGTCGAGGCAGAGGGACCCGAAGGCGAGCGCTTCGGCCATCGCCCAGTCGATCCCTTCGCCGGTCTCGACCATCTGCGCCCGGTTGTCCATGAAGCGCTGGATGGTGCGATGTGCCTTGAAACCTTCCGGGATCGTCGAAAGCTTGCGCCCGAGCTCCTTCAGCGCCTTCATCGGAACCGAGGTCTTGCCGCGACGCTGTTCGTCGGCATTGTCGGCAGCGCGCAGGCCCGACCAGACGCCGTCCAGCCAGTCGGCCTTGTTCGGCTTATAGGCCTGGCCGGCTTCGAATTCCTGCTCGAGATGAGCGCGCCAGTCGGCCTTCATCTTCTCGAGTTCACCTTCAGTGATCAGGCCTTCCGCGATCAGGCGATCGGCATAGACCTGCACGACCGTCTTGTGGGCGCGGATTTCCTTGTACATCTTCGGCTGCGTGAAGCTCGGCTCGTCGCCTTCGTTATGGCCGAAGCGGCGATAGCAGAACATGTCGATGACGACCGGCTTGTGGAACTTCATCCGGAATTCGGTCGCGATCTTGGCAGCGTAGACAACCGCTTCCGGGTCGTCGCCGTTGACGTGGAAGATCGGCGCTTCGATCATCTTGGCGACGTCGGACGGATAGGGCGACGAGCGCGAATAGGCCGGGTTCGTGGTGAAGCCGATCTGGTTGTTGATGATGAAGTGCATCGTGCCGGCAACGCGGTGGCCGCGCAGACCGGAAAGGCCGAGGATTTCAGCCGTGACGCCCTGACCCGCAAAGGCGGCATCGCCATGCAGCAGCAGCGGCAGAACCTTGGCGCGCTCGGAAAGCGGAATGATGTCGCCATCCCAGACCTGCGCCATCTGGTCCTGCTTGGCGCGTGCCTTGCTCATGACGACCGGGTTGACGATTTCCAGATGCGACGGGTTGGCCGTCAGCGACAGGTGAACCTTGTTGTTGTCGAACTCGCGGTCGGAAGAGGCCCCGAGGTGGTACTTCACGTCGCCCGAACCTTCGACATCGTCCGGCGCGTAGGAGCCGCCCTTGAACTCATGGAACACGGCGCGATGCGGCTTGCCCATGACGTTCGTCAGAACGTTCAGGCGGCCGCGGTGGGCCATGCCGAGCACGACTTCCTTCAGGCCGAGATTGCCGCCGCGCTTGATGATCTGCTCAAGCGCCGGGATGAGGCTTTCGCCGCCGTCAAGGCCGAAGCGCTTCGTGCCCTTGAAGCGCACGTCGAGGAACTGCTCATAGCCTTCGGCTTCGATCAGCTTGGACAGGATCGCCTTCTTGCCGTTCGGCGTGAATTCGACGCCCTTGTCCGGACCTTCGATGCGCTCCTGGATCCAGGCCTTGGCTTCCGGATCGGAGATGTGCATGAACTCGACACCGAGCGTCGAGCAATAGGTGCGCTGGAGAATGTCCAGCATTTCGCGGATCGTCGCGTATTCGAGACCGAGAACATTGTCGATGAAGATCTTGCGATCGTAATCGGCGGCCGTGAAGCCATAGTTCT
>DATGXM010000495.1:0-11230 GCA_035298985.1 Azonexus sp.
GCAAGCAATGCCACCAGCGCTTCGACAAGGCGGCCCAGACCAGGCTGTGTCTCGATTGCCACAAGGATGTAGCGGCCGACATCCGCAGCAAGTCGCGCCTGCATGGCCGCCTGGACGACAACAACTGCCGCAATTGCCATACCGACCACAAGGGGCGGAATGCCACTATCGCGCCGCTCGACAAGAAGAAATTCGACCACGCCCGCACTGATTTCAAGCTGCTCGGGGCGCACCAGGAAAGCAAGTGCGAGAGTTGCCACCAGGCCAAGCTCAAGTACCGCCAGGCGCCCAGGCTGTGCAACGACTGCCACAAGAAGGACGACCACGAAAAAGGCCACAAGGGGCATCTAGGCAGCAAGTGCGAGACCTGCCACAACGAGAAGAAGTGGACGGAAACCCGCTTCGACCACGAAAAGACCAAGTTCTCGCTGGTCGGCGGCAAGCACGCCGACGTCAAGTGCAAGGAATGCCATGCCGACAAGACCTACCAGCAGACGCCGCTGACCTGCAACGGCTGCCACAAGAAGATCGATCAGGAAAAGGGGCACAAGGGCCGCTACGGCAGCAAGTGCGAGTCCTGTCACAACGACAAGGGCTGGAAGGAAATCGATTTCGATCATGACAAGGACACGCATTACGCGCTGAAGGGCAAGCATCGCCAGGCCAAGTGCAATACCTGCCACCTGCCGGAAAAGGGCCTGCTCTACCAGCCGCAGAAACTGCCGACCAAGTGCGTGGCCTGCCACAAGAAGGACGACCAGGAAAAAGGCCACCGCGGCAACCTGGGCGACAAGTGCGAGAGCTGCCACAACGAGCGCGGCTGGAAGAACTCCAACTTCGACCACGACGACACCAAGTTCCCGCTGCGCGACAAGCACAAGGACGCCAAGTGCGACACCTGCCACAAGGGCGGCGTCAGCGGCCCCAACGCCAAGCTAAAACTAGACATGGAGTGCGTCGCCTGCCATCGCAAGAACGACGACGAAAAGGGGCACAAGGGGCGCTATGGCGACAAGTGCGGCACCTGCCACACGGCCAGGGAGTGGAAGAGCAGCAACTTCGATCACGACAAGGAAACCAAGTACCGGCTCAAGGGAAAGCACCGCGAGACCAAGTGCGATGCCTGCCACCTGCCGGAAAAGGGGCCGCTCTACGGCAAGGTCAAACTGGAGCAAGCATGCAACGCCTGTCACAAGAAGGACGACAAGCACAAAGGCCAGCTCGGGGAGAAATGCGACAGCTGTCACGACGAGCGGAAATGGAAGGATGTGCCTTTCGACCACAACAAGTCGCGCTTCCCGCTGACCGCCAGCCATACCAAGGTGGAGTGCAAGAAGTGCCACCTGACGCCGGCGTTCAAGGATGCGCCGCTGACCTGCTACGGCTGTCACGAAAAGGACGACAAGCACAAGGGCGGCTACGGCAAGAAGTGCGAGACCTGCCATGCCACCGGCACCTGGAAGTCCTGGGATTTCGACCATGCGACAACGCGCTTCAAGCTCGATGGCGGACACGCCAAGGTCGACTGCAAGGACTGTCACCGGGAGTCGAAAACGAAGTCAGTGAAGCCCTCGCTGTCCTGCTTCAGCTGCCATGGGCGCGAGGATGTGCACAACGGCTCGTTTGGCATCCAGTGCGAGACCTGCCACGTTTCGTCGAACTGGAAATATGTCAAACGATAGGAAAAGAAAAATTTGTGTGATAATTTCCCACAGAATTGTTGTGTGCTGCATGGGCGGCGACGGCTGCCCATGATTTTGACGACGGACGTTTTCCGCGCCCGGAGGCTGTTTTGAGAGGTGCTTGCCAACGTGTGATTGGCGGTTGAGGTGGGTCTATGAAGCTAATGCGTCGTCTCCTGTTGATTCTTGCTCCGCTCGCCATGCTGCTGCTGGGCGTGTGGGGCGACGCCATTGGTCAGGCCGAGTCGGGCGGTGCAGCGCCGAATCTGGTCTTCGAGCATGCCAAGACCGGATTCATCCTCGATAACGCCCACAAGCTGGTTGCCTGCGAGTCGTGCCACACGGCGGGAAGCTTCCGCGGCACGCCGAAAGCCTGTTCCACCTGCCACGCCGGAGCCGGGGCACGGGCGCCAGGAAAGTCGCTGAAGCACATTCCGACGGGCACGGCGACCTGCGATAGCTGTCACGGCACCGTCGCGTGGCAGCCGGCCCGGATGAACCATAACGCGGTCAGTTCGATCGCCTGTAGCAACTGCCACAACGGGATCTTCACCGAGGCGAACAGCCTCGCCAAACCGGTTACGCACGTGCCGACCACGGCAGCATGCAACAACTGCCACACCAATGTGACGGCCTTTACTCCGGCGACGATGAACCACGCCGGCACGGCCGGGCAGTGCAATTCCTGCCACAACGGTGCCTTCGTTTCGCTCAATGCCCAGACCAAGGGGTCCAACCACCCCGCCACGACGGCGCAGTGCGACCAGTGCCATCCGTCGACGGCCATCTGGTTCGCCAGTGCCTTCGATCACGTGGCTACGCCACCGGTCAATGGGCGCTGCGCCGACTGCCACAACGGTTCGCGCGCCCTGGGCAAGCCGGCCAGGCACATTCCGACGACCCTGCAGTGCGACACCTGCCACACCAACACCGTTTCCTTCCTCGGCGCCCGGATGGACCATTCGGGGAGCAGTGGCAACTGTTCGAGCTGCCACAGCGGGTCGTACACCTCGATCAATGCGCTGACCAAGCCGGTGACGCACGTGTCGACGACGGCGCAGTGCGACAACTGCCACCAATCCACCGTGTCGTGGCAGGGGGCAAGATTCGATCATACGACCGTGACCCCGGCGGTGGCCGGCCGGTGCGAGACCTGCCACAACGGCGCGACGGCCATGGGCAAGCAGGCCTTCGCCGCTCACATTCCGACGACCGCGTCGTGCGATGTCTGCCATACCGGATTCTCCGCCTTCGGCCCGGCCCGCATGAACCACGCAGGAGCTGTCGGGCCGGTTGCAGCCGGCAACTGTTCGACCTGCCATGGCGGCACCTATCTGACGAGCAATGCCCAGACCAAGTCGGCGACCCACAGTCCGACCTCTGCGCAGTGCGATACCTGCCATGCGTCCACGATCAGCTGGGCAACGGCGACCTGGAATCATGCGGTCACCGACACCAACTGTTCGAGCTGCCACAACAACAACCCGACCGTGGGCATGCCGACGACCCACATTCCGACCGTTGCCCAATGTTCGACCTGCCACAAGAACACCGCCTCGTTCCGGCCGGCGGCCATGGATCATACGGGGCAGGGCAATTGCAGCGCCTGTCATGGCGGCACTTATGTCTACGCCAACGCGCTGGCCAAGCCGACGACGCACATTCCGACTACGGCGCAGTGTTCGACCTGCCACACCGGCTTCTCGGTATTCTCGCCGGCTACCATGAGCCATGCCGGGACGACGGGACCGGCCGCCGCCGGCAACTGTGCGACCTGCCATAACGGCGCCTATCTGGCGGTCAATGCGCAGGCCCGGCCGGTGTCGCACATCCCGACCGGCACGCAATCCTGCGATGCCTGTCACGGTACGACCGCCTGGAAACCCACCACCTTTTCGCATGCCGGCGTCACCATCGGCAGCGGTACCTGCGCGACCAACTGCCACGACGGGACCCATGCCTTGGGCAAGCCGGCCACGCACTTGCCGACGACTGCCGCCTGCGACGTTTGTCACACCAACTTCACGGCCTTCGCGCCGGCGCGGATGAACCACACGGGAACGAGCGGACCGGCGGCGACTGTCAATTCCGGTACCTGTTCGACCTGCCACAGCGGTACCTATCTGGCCATCAATGCCCAGATCAAACCGGCCAGTCACGTGTCCACCACGGCGCAGTGCGACAGTTGCCATACCTCGACGGCCAGCTGGGCGACCAAGGTCTTCAACCATGCCAGCGCCAGCCCGGCCGCGGCCGGCAACTGTTCGGCCTGCCATAACGGCACGACGGCGCTGGGCAAACCGACGACGCACATACCGACGACAGCACAGTGCGACACCTGTCACGGCAATTTCACCGCCTTCCGTCCGGCAACGATGAGTCATGCTGGAACGACGGGGCCGATCGCCCCGGGCAACTGCTCGCTCTGTCACGGTGGCGGCTACCTGTTCGCCAATGTCCTGGCCAAGCCGACGACCCACGTAGTGACCAACATGCAGTGCGATACCTGCCATACCGGGGGCTACGTATCCTGGACCGGGGCGAAATTCGTGCATGGCGCGACCGCGGTCGGCGCCTGTTCGACCTGTCACAACGGCGCGACGGCATTGGGCAAGCCGACCTCGCACATTCCGACGACGGCGCAATGCGACACCTGCCACGGCAACTACGTGGCCTTCAAGCCGGCGGCGATGAACCACACCGGCACGGCGGCGCAATGTTCGACCTGCCACAGCGGCACCTATACGGCGATCAATGCGCTGAGCAAGCCGCTGAGCCACATCCCGACCGGCGCGCAATGCGACACCTGCCACAACAACGGCTTCACCGCCTTCATGCCCAGCCCGATGAACCATTCGGGCACCACCACCCCGGTGGCGGCCGGCAACTGCATCACCTGTCACGGCGACAGCGCGCCCTACCTGAGCTACAACGCCCAGCACAAATCGCTCACGCACGTGGCCGACAGCCGCCAGTGCGACACCTGCCACAAATCGACGACGACCTGGGCGACGGCCACCTACACCCACCAGGCCAGCGCCGTCGGCACCTGTGACACCTGCCACAAGCCGACCGGTTCCGGCCTGCCCAAGCCGACGACGCACATCCCGACCACGGCGCAGTGCGACACCTGCCACAACTCCTACACCGCCTTCTCTCCGGCAACGATGAACCACGCCGGCACGGCCAACACCTGCCTGAACTGCCACAACGGCGGGTACGTCACGGTCAATGCCCAGATCCGTCCGGCCACCCATATCCCGACCGGCGTCCAGTCCTGCGACAGCTGCCACGGCACGGTCGCCTGGAAGCCGACCACCTATGCGCACAACGGCGTGACCATGGGCGGCGGCACCTGCAGCACCTGCCACAATGGGACCAATGCGCTGGGCAAGGCCGCCAGCCACCTGCCGACCGGTGCGGCCTGCGACACCTGCCATACCAATTTCACCGCCTTTGCGCCGGCCAGGATGAACCATGCCGGGACGAACACGCCGGCGGCAGCAAGTAACTGCGCGACCTGCCACAGCGGCACCTACCTGGGCATCAATGCCCAGGTCAAGCCGGCGACACACGTGGCAACGGGTGCGCAGTGTGATACCTGCCACAATTCGACCACGACCTGGGCGACGGCGAGCTTTGTTCACGAAGCCAGCGCCGTAGGCAAGTGCTCGACCTGCCACAACGGGACGACGGCGCTGGGCAAGCCGACGACGCACATCCCGACGAGCGCGCAATGCGACACCTGCCACAAGAACTACACGGCCTTCCGTCCGGCGGCGATGAGCCACACCGGGACGGCTGGTCCGGTGGCGACCGGCAACTGTTCCACCTGCCACGGCGGCGGCTATGTCGCGGTCAATGCCCTGGCCAAGCCGACGACGCACATCCCGGTCACCGGCCAGTGCGACACCTGCCACAAGAACACCACCGCCTGGTCGCCGGCCACCATGAGCCACAGCGGGCTGACCAGCTGCTCGACCTGCCACAGCGGCGCCTACGTTGCGCAAAACGCGCAGATCAAGCCGGCGACCCACATCCCGACCACGGCGCAGTGCAGCACCTGCCACGCCTCGACGACGACCTGGGCGACCGGCACGTTCAACCACACCGGCGTCGCTGCCGGCAGTTGTTCGACCTGCCACAACGGGACCAATGCGCTGGGCAAGCCGACGACGCACATCCCGACCACGGCGACCTGCGACACCTGCCACAAGAACACCACTGCTTTCTCCCCGGCCACCATGACGCATAACGGCAGTACGACGCCGGCCGGCAGTTGTGCCAATTGCCACAATGGGGCCTATACGGCAGTGAATGCGCAGGGCAAGCCGGTGACGCACATTCCGACAGCCCAGTCGTGCGAAATCTGCCATACGACGACCGCCTGGAAACCGACCAGTTTCTCGCATGCCGGCATCACCAACGGCTGCTCGACCTGCCATAACGGTACGGCGGCAGCGGGCAAGCCCGTGGCGCATATTCCGACGGCACAGGAGTGCAACGTCTGCCACCGGACAGGGATTTCCTGGATGCCGCTGATCACCCCCTACACCCATCTGGTAAGCACCGGCTGTACCAACTGCCACAGCCCGGCCTATCCCAACATCGACGTCAAGTTGGCCAATCACGTACCGACGACGGCCAATTGCGAGGTTTGCCACAACACGACGGTGTGGTCGCCGATGAAGCTGCCCTACGGACATACCGGCATTGCCGCCGGTATCTGCCAGACCTGCCATACCGGAACTTACCCGGGGGTGCTGGGCAAGCCGTCCAATCACATTCCGACGACCAGCCCGGCCGGGATGCCCGGGAACGAATGTTCGCTGTGCCACAGCAGCAAGACGACGTTCTCAACCGAACGCATGAATCACGGCACGATGCAGACATCCTGTGCGACCTGCCATGACAAATCGTCGCCCTACATGGGGACGATGGACAAGATTACCCGCGGCTCCGGTCACCACAATTCGGCGGGCAAGGACTGCTCGTCCAGCGGGTGCCATCGGCCGTTGGGCAGCAAGGGCACGGCTTATACCAAGTGGAATTGATGTTGAAATCTCCTTATTTGCAATGGTTCGCCCGGATGGTGGTCGACAACCTCCGGGCGGTTTTCCTGCTGTGCGCTGGCCTGGCGTGCGCCACCAGCGTTTCGGCGAACATCATTGAAGCGGTCGATATTACGCAGGTGGGTGACCATGCCCAGATCGTCATTCGCTTCGGCTCGGAAATCCAGTATCTGAGGCATGGTCCGGAACACGAAGCGAAGTTCCTGCGTGTCTTTTTCCGCGTCGTGAAGCCGGGGTTCGTGGAGAGCGAGGTCATGCAGGAGACACTGCGCTCACCACCCAGCGATCTGGTGCCGCGCTTCAAGTTGTCCTATCCAGAACTGATCAACGGCATGTTGATCTCCTTCGACAAGCCGGTGCGCTATACGCTCAGTCCGGGCGGCGATGCGCGCAGCATCGTGATCACCATTCCCTTGCCCGAAGGCAAAAGAAAGCCGCCCGGCGCATCGCAACCCGCCGCGCCCGTTGCGCCGGCAGCTCCGCCTCCCGGTGAGGCGGCCGCTGAAGTCAAGCCGCCGGCGGCGCCGGCACCAGCAACTTCACTGGTGATCAAAGGAAAAGCGAAAGCGAAGGCCGCCCCGGAAAAACCGGCGGCCGTCCAGCCGCCGCCGGCTACCCCGGCGCCTGCGCCCGGCATCGAGCCTGCCGGGCCGCCAGCAATAGCCCCGGTGCAGACGCCGGATGCTGCCAAGCCGGCGGATACACCGGCACCCATGCCGCAGGAAAAGGTCGAAGAACTGGCGCAAGCTTTCATTGCCGAGGCCAGGGATGCCTTTGCCAAGGGCGACCATCCCAAGGCCATCAACCGCCTGAACCGCCTGCTGGGCCTGCCGGCCAACCGCCAGACCGAGGGCGCGCAAGCCCTGCTCGGCGAAGTACGCGAAAAGAATGGCGAAATCGCCAAGGCGCGGGCCGAATACGAGCTGTACCTGAAGCTGTTCCCCAATGGCGGCGATGCGCCGAAAGTCCGTCAGCGCCTGGCCGACCTGCCGAAGAGCGAGCCGGCGCGGCGTCCGGTGTCCCGCGTGGCACGCGACGACAAGCCGGCCGAGTGGACGGTGTACGGCAGCCTGTCCTCGTACTGGTTCAACGGTCAGTCGAAACAGGATTCCGGCCCGATGACCAAGGACCAGGACATGCTGGTTTCGTCCCTGAGCATCAATGCCCGCCTGCGCGATGCGTTCACCGACACCCGCATCGTGTTCCGCGATACGGACAGCCGGAATTTCCTGCGCGCCAACCGCGACTACAACCGCATCTATTCCGCCTACGCCGAAAGGACGGACCGGGAAGTCGGTTATTTCGTCCGGGCCGGTCGCCAGAACCCGAACGGGGCGGGCGTCCTCGAGCGCTTCGACGGTTTGTCCGGCAGCTACAATCTGGGTTCGGACTGGAAAATCGGCGCGGTGGCCGGTACCTCCGTCGAGTTTCCGCGGACACGCGAAGGCTGGTTCAATCTGCCGGCCAACAAGCAGTTCTACGGCGGCAGCGTCGAGTATCTGCCGCAGGTCGGCCGCCCGGGCGCCAGCCTGTACGCCATCGAGCAAACGCTGGACGGCTACCTGAACCGCCGGGCAGTGGGCAGTGAATTCCGCTACTTCGACGGCCAGTTCAACGCCTTCGGCGTGCTCGATTACGACGTGCTCTACAAGGGGCTGAATATCGGGATGATCCAGGGCAACTATATCGACCGCTGGGGCAACAACTACTTCATCAACTACGACTACCGGAAAAGCCCGACCTACAGCCTGAGCAATGCCCTGCCCAATACCTACGCGCTCGGTATCACGACGGTCAATGGCCTGGTCAGCAATTTCGGGCTCGACCAGTCACGCCAGATCGTTGTCGACTCGACGCCGACCATGGAAATGTTCGGCACCGGGGTGACGATTCCGGTCGGCGAGAAATGGCAGTTCGGCTTCGACTATCGCGCCTCCAAGGTCAGTGGCGCCAACGCCGTGCTGCAGCTGAACCAGGTTTGCAAGAGCCTGGGCTTCAATGCGCTGGACCCCAACGATCCAATCTGCGTCGGCGGCCCGTTGGGCGACGTGCCCATTTCGCAGATGTGTGCCGGCACCTCCTACGACCCGAACAACAATACCTGCGCCGCCGGACAAAGCAGCCAGGGGCGGACCAATACCTACACGACACAGGCCATCGGTACCAACCTGTTCGTTCCCGGCGGCGTCGGCGTGGCGATGGCCAGCTATTACAGTGGCGGCGGGTTTTCCGGGCAGAACTACGGGCTGAATTACATCTTCCCGTTTGCCGAGGTCTGGCGTCTGGAAGGCAACCTGCGCTATTTTTCGTCGAAGAGCGACAACGGCAGCGGGCAGACCAACTTCTCACCGAGCATCAAACTGGGCTATCAGTGGCGCAGCGCGCTTTTCGTCGAGAGCGAAGTCGGTTTCTCGGACCAGAAAACCAACGGCATCAACGCCGGAACCAACAAGCGGGAATATCTCTATCTCGGCCTGCGCTGGGACTTCCGCTGAAGCTCAATCAGTTTTTTTGGATCTTCCCTCAACTAGGGGTAATTGAAAAATGATGTTTGCGGTTTATATCGGTATTGCCAGTATCGCCCTGTCGCTCCTGCTGCTGTGGGGGCTGGGCAAATGGTCCCCCCGCGGGAATTCTCCCGAGCCGGTGGCCGATATCGGCGGTGCCTTGCGCGAACTGCTGCTGGCGCGGGCGGCAGGGCAGATCGATCAGGACGAATTCGACCGCCGGCAGGCCGCCCTGCATGCGTCGCTGCTCGGTTCCCCTGCCTCAGCAACGCCGCTAGCTGCTGCGGACAAGCGGGTATGGATGATTCCGGCGGGCATCCTGCTGCTGGGCATCGTCGTCTACCTCGGCTTTTTCCGTTCGGGGACGGTGACGGTTCCCGACGCGCTGCCGCCCATTCCGCCGCTGACATCCGGGGCTGGCCCGGCGCCGGCCAATACCAAGGGCGGCGATCTGAATACCGTGGTCAAGCGCCTGGCCGACAAGATGGAAGCCGACCCGAAGAATGGGGATGGCTGGCTGCTGTTGGCCAAGACCTATGGCGAATTGCGGCGTTTTGCCGAGGCGGATGGCGCCTACGCCAAGGCGGCGGCCCTGCTGCCGGCCGATGCGACCATGCTGGCCGATTGGGCGGATGCCCACGTGATGGCCAATGATCGCAAATGGGACGCGGCAGGCCGGGACATCGTCAAACGGGCCTTGGCCGCCGATCCCAAGCACGTCAAGTCGCTGGCCCTGGCCGGCAGCGAGGCCTTCGACCGGAAAGACTACAAGGGCGCGATCGCCCTCTGGAAACGCATGAAGGCGGCGGCTGCACCCGAGTCGATGGACAGCAAGCTGGCCGATGCGAATATCGCGGAAGCCGAGGCCGTCATGTCCGGCAAGAAGCCCGAGGCCGAACCGGCGCCGGCCGCTTTCGGCCCGGTGGTCGGGGGCGTGGTCAGCCTGTCGCCGAAGCTGCGCGACAAGGTCGATGCCGGCGATACGCTTTTCGTCGTGGCCAAGGCGCCGGATGGCAAAGGCCCGCCGCTGGCGGTCTGGAAGCATCAGGGCAAGGATTTTCCGGTCGAATTCCGTCTGGACGACAACGCCGCCATCATTCCCGGCCGGATGATTTCCCAGTTCGCCGAGGTCCTGCTTTCGGCGAAGATTTCGAAGTCGGGCACCGCCGAATCGGCCAATGGCGACATCCTGGCGCCGGCCATCAAGGCCAGGGTTGGCACGACGACGCTGAAGCTGGAATTGAGCGAACTGGTTTCCGGAAAGTAAGCGGTCCGGGCTGGCCCGGATTTCAGCGGCGGGGAGTGCTTCAAGCCTGAAGCGCTCCCCGTTCAGCTTTGTGCCGGCCCCTTGCCGCCCTTGGCCGAGCACTGCGCCTTGATCCAGTCGCGCTGCGCTTCGCGGCGGCGCTTGTCGGTCAGGCGTTCGACGATCTTGCCGCCAACCTCGGCGAAGGGCAGCATGCCGCTGGGCAGGATTTCGTCGCAGCGGATGATGTGCAGGCCGATGGGCGATTCGAGCACGGCGCTGATCTCCCCGACGTTCAGCGCGAAGGCGGCCGGTTCCAGCGTGGCGTACAACTGCTCGCGCTTGACCACGCCGAGCATGCCGCCTTCCATCGCGGTCGGGCATTGCGAGTGGCGCAGGGCGGCGGCGGCGAAGGCTTCCGGGCTGTTCAGCGTATTGCGCAAGCCTTCCAGGGTGAGCAGGGCCTTTTCCTTTTCCCTGTCGTTGTTGAAGGTGATCAGGATGTGGCGCAGGCGGCGGGCTTCCGGGCGGTCGAAGGCCTCCGGGTGCAGCCGGTAGTAGATTTCGGCATCGACCAGGCTGACGGCGGGAACCGCCGAGGCGACCTTCTCCAGCACGGCTTCGACGCGCAGGTCGCGTTCGACGGCTTGTTCGAGGTCGGCCATGGTCATCTGGCTGCGTTCGAGGTCCCGGCTGAATTCCTCGGCGTTCGGGTAGCACTGG
>DATGXM010000496.1:0-2086 GCA_035298985.1 Azonexus sp.
TGGAAGCCGCGCGCAGCCACGAACGCAAGATCCTGCATCTCTGCGTTGACAAGGCGCACATGCCGCGCCCGCATTTCATCAAGATCTTCCCCGGCAACGAAACCAACATGGAATGGCTGAAGCACGAAGTGCAATCGGCCAAGCCCTACTCCGCGCAACTCATGCGCGCCGCGCCGGCCATCATCGAAGAGCAGCAGAAGCTCATTGACCTGCAGACGCGCATTGGCATCCCGCTCAAGGAACTCAAGGACATCAACAAGCAGATGTCCACCGGCGAAGCCAAGATGCGCCGCGCCAAACGCGAAATGACTGAGGCCAACCTGCGCCTCGTAATTTCGATCGCCAAGAAATACCGCAACCGGGGCCTGTCGTTCCTGGACATCATCCAGGAAGGCAACACCGGCCTGATGCGGGCCGTCGACAAGTACGAGTATCGCCGCGGCTACAAGTTCTCGACCTACGCGACCTGGTGGATCCGTCAAGCCATTACACGCTCCATCGCCGACCAGGCACGGACCATCCGTATTCCGGTTCACATGATCGAAACGATCAACAAGATGAACCGGATCAGCCGCCAGATCCTGCAGGAAACCGGCGTCGAGCCGGATCCCGCCACGCTGGCCAAGAAGATGGACATGCCGGAAGACAAGATTCGCAAGATCATGAAGATTTCCAAGGAGCCCATCTCCATGGAAACCCCGATCGGCGACGATGACGATTCCCACCTCGGCGACTTCATCGAAGACCAGGCCACCCTGGCCCCGGCCGACGCGGCGATGTACTCCAGCCTGCGCGGCGTGACCAAGGAAATCCTCGACACCCTGACCACGAGGGAAGCCAAGGTCCTGCGCATGCGCTTCGGCATCGAAATGAACACCGACCACACGCTGGAAGAAGTCGGCAAGCAGTTCGACGTCACCCGCGAGCGTATCCGCCAGATCGAAGCCAAGGCCCTGCGCAAGTTGCGCCACCCGACCCGCTCGGACAAGCTGCGTAGCTTCATCGATACCAACAACAACTAAAGCTTTCCGGGCCTGTAGCTCAGTTGGTTAGAGCAGAGGACTCATAATCCTTTGGTCCACGGTTCAAGTCCGTGCGGGCCCACCAAACCTGCCGAATGGCCTGCGAGCAATCGCAGGCCATTTGCTTTTCGGCAGTCGGCGCCGGCCAGCCCCCTAGCATTTGCGCTTTCGACAAACTCTGGAGATTGCTTAGTGCCTGGGCGGGACAACCAGCAGATCACATCAACGCTCGCTCAACCGCTTACCAAAAGACACCGCATAGGCCGGCGAGCGGAAGCGAAGGATGGGGTCGTCAGTGGGCTGAATGCCGGGAGCCATGAGCAGCGGGTCGAAGTTGATCGGCTCGCAGGGTGCGCCTTTCTGTGCCTCGGCACGGCTGATGGTCAGGGTACCGGCCTTGATGCGCGGGCGGTCGGCCGGCCATTGGACGGTCGGATCGGTTTCGCTGTCGCCGGGCTGGCCGATGCTGACCAGCATGTCCCAACGCACCGGCCCCTGCCCGGTCCGCTCGATCAGCGCAGCTTCCAGGAAGTTGGCGCCGGCGGTCTTCAGTTCGTCGTCGCTCAGGCGCTTTTCGCCGTCCTGCGGCACGAACTGCCAGCGCACCGGGGTCGCCTTGCCCTTCTTGTCGATGAACTTGAAGGTGTGGATGCCCCAGTAGCTGCTGCTGGCGTAGCTGGCCGGCGGATTGTTGCTGGCCAGGTAGTCGGCCTGCGCCAGATTGTCGGGGTGGCTGGCCTTGAAGGCTTTCATCTTCTCCGGGTCCGGCTTGCCGGTGGCCGGGTCGGGTTTCAGTGCCTGCATCAGGTCGAGGAAGGTTTGCGGCTGGGCGGCGCCGAACATCGGCGTATTGAGCATGGTGATGTGATGCAGTTGGCCTTTCGGCAACTGGAATTCGAGCGCCAGGCCGCGCCCGCTCTTGGCCACATCCGGCACCTTGGGGTTGCCGCCGGATACCGAGAAACGGGCGACGACCGGCACCGGTTTGCCGGAGAACAGCGGCGACTTGCTCAGACGGGCCGCCTCGCGCGTGCCGACGAATTCGCCGGCCGCACAGGTTCCCT
>DATGXM010000497.1:0-6787 GCA_035298985.1 Azonexus sp.
GTTGATGCGCACCAGCAGGTCGTAGGCCTTGTCCCCGAGGATGGCCACCCAGCGGTGGTGGCGCGTCACCTGGTCGAACTGGTCACCGTGGATGAGCAGGAAGCGGCGGCCGTCGGCCGTCCGGTGGACGAATTCGTCGAGCACCTCGACATCGCCGAAGACGATGCCGCAGTAGTCGCGCAAGGCCTCGTCGTGGTTGCCGGGAATGAACACCACCCGCTCACCGTGCCGCGCCCGGCGCAGCAGCTTCTGCACCACCGTGTTCTGCGCCGGCGACCAGCAGATGCTGCGGCTCATCGCCCAGAAATCGATGATGTCGCCGATCAGGTAGGTCTGCTCGGCCGGATGCTCGCGCAGGAATTCAAGAAGACGTTCCGCCTGGCACGCCCGCGTGCCGAGGTGGATGTCGGATAGGAAGACGGATCTGACCTTGGGCATGGCCCTACGATACGGCCCGCCCGTGACCGGCCGGTTACGGCCGCATTACGCTTCGATGTCGCTCAGTAGGTTTTGACGAAGTAGACGATGGTCAGCGTCGCACCGACAGCAATGACCAGACGCCGCAGCCAGATCGCCGGCATGCGCTTGGCGACGGCAGCGCCGACCATGCCGCCGATGGCGGCCGTGCCCAGGGCGACCAAGGTATGCGGCCAGCTGATGGCGCCGGCGATCAGGAAGGTGGCCGCCGCAATGGTGTAATTGACCGCCGAGGTCAGGTTCTTCAGGGCATTGAGTTCCTGCATGTCCTCATAGCCCTGGATGGACAGCGCCGCCAAGGTCAGGATGCCCATGCCAGCACCGAAGAAACCGCCGTAGATGGCGACAATGAGTTGAAACAGCGCCCCACCGATGCCGCCGCCGGGCTCGCCGGTGGACACGGCGCCGAAGCGCCGCTTGCCCCAGGCGACGAGCCGGCTGACCTGCGCGCTGAAAGCGAACAGGCTGGTAGCAACCAGCAGCAGCCAGGGGATCAGCGCCGAAAAGGCGGCATTCGAAGTGGCGAGCAGCAGCAAGCCGCCGGTCAGGCCGCCGATGACGGAGACGATGATCAGCAGGACGGCCCAGCGCCCATGGCGCATGGCCTCCTTGCGATAGGCCCAGGCGCTGGACAGACTGGCCGGCCACAGTGCGACGGTATTGCTGGCGTTGGCCGTCACCGGCGGCACGCCGGCGGCGAGCATGGCCGGGAAGGAAAAGAAGGTGCCGCCGCCTGCGATGGCGTTCATGCCCCCGGCCAGGAAGGCGCCGAGGGCGACGAGCAGGGCTTCGTTCAACGTCATATCGTTAGTCACCGCAAGAAAAGTGGTTGGCGGATTCTGGCCAATTTGCCGCCGGCGAGACAGTGTGATTTTCCCTTACCGGCGGCCTTTCCAGGACTCAACCCGGCCGCGGTGCCTTTTCCGGTGCGCAGCTAGCCAGTTCGCGGTCCAGCCCCTGCCAGCCCAGCTGGAACAAAGGCCGCAGATAAACCGCGACAAAGCCGCCCAGCCCCCACAGGCAGGCGACGATGCGCCACGGCAGCGAGCCGGGGTAGCCCTGGCCATCGAAGGGCAGGGTCGCCACGGCGATGACGGAAATGGCGATCAGGAAGCAGTGGGCGCGCACGCCGAGGCCCCAGCGGAAGTGCTGGCTCAGGCGCAGGCCGAGCCAGCCGCCAAGCAGGCCGACCATGGCGCCGGCCAGCACGTCGACCGGCCAGTGGGCACCGACCGCCACCCGGGAGAAGCCAGCCAACGCGGCGAGCAGGACCAGCGGCGCGGCACGCCAGCCGAGCAGCGCGACCCAGGCGACGACGAAAGAAAAGGCCGATACCGTATGCCCCGACGGAAAGCTGTGCGCCGTCAGCTTGGCGCCGATGATGGTGATCTGGGCCGCGTCGAACACTGCCGCCGGGCGCGGTAGCGGAACGGCCGTCTTGAAACCACGGCTGACCGCGCCGGCGAGCAGCGCCCCGAGGAAGAGCGCCCAGAACACCCGTGGATAGCGCAGGCAGAAGGGCAGCATCAAGGCCAGTTGCAGGCGGGCGTCGCCCAGCGTGGTTAGCGACTCCCACAGCACCGGTGGCAGGTGGCTACCCACCGCCTGGCCGGCGAGGAAGCCGCCCTGCCAGCTGTTGGTCAGCCACACGCCGAGCAGCGCCACGGCGAGCAGCAGGCAGCTGATCAGCACCCCGGCGTCGAACCACGGATGCCGGGCGTACAGCGCGTCGTCCTTCACGGCTGCGCCTCGCGTTCGACGCGGGCCAGCGTGACGAAACTTTTCTGGTAGAGGTTCTTCATGTGCAGTCCTGGCGTGAGCAAGGCCTGGACCTCGGACTGGCGGTCGGTGCGGGTAAGGACCAGTTCGCCTTCGACCGGCACCCGCGTCGGCGTCGCGGCCTGCCGGTAGACGCTGAAGCTGGGCATGATGATGCGCCAGGCGACGACCGTACCGCCCGCTTCCCGAGCCACCTGCGCCGCCTCGCGGATCGGCCCCTGGGTGACGCCGATGACGCGCGGCGCGATGATCGCCGACAGCATCACCGCCTGCAGCAGGCCGGTCAGCACCAGGCCCTGCCAGACCGGCAGGCGGCGCCACAGCGCCAGCCCGATGGCGGCGAGCGCGAGCAGCGGCAGCAGCCAGCGCGACGCGTCGGAGAAGGCGACGACCAGGCCGTCGAGCAGGGTCTTCTCGAACGGCTTGCCGGCCTTGGCGGCGGCGAAGACGAGGATTTCCGGCAGCGCGGCGAGGACCAGCGCGAAGAGGATCAGCGGTACGTAGGCCAGCCAGCGCCGCTCGAAATCCGGCCGATAGGCGGCGAGCAGGATGAAGAGCGGCGTGCAGCCGTAGAGCAGGTAGTGCGGCAACTGGGTGCCGGAAAACGAGAAGAAGGCGAAGACGACGACGAACCAGATGAGCAGGAAGCGTTCGAACAGCCCATCGCCGCGCATCGTGCCAAGCGGCGCCCGGCGCAGCCGGCCGGCCAGCTTGCCGACGATGGCCAGCAGCCAGCCGAAGAAGGGCATCAACACGAAGGGCAGCACGACCAGGTAGTAGTACCACTTGCCGCCGTGCCCCTCGAAGGTGTTCGAGTAGCGATTGACGTTGTGCTTGAGATAGAAGCCGCGGAAGAAGGCATCGCCCTGGTCGAGATAGACCGCCACATGCCAGGGCACGACGATGGCCAGGAAGACCAGCCAGCCCGGCCAGAAGAAGATGGCGCGCAGCCAGGCCCGCCAGGCGCCGGCCGACACGAAGAACAGGCCGCTGACCAGCAGCGGGAAGAAGACGGCAACCGGCCCCTTGGTCAGGAAGCCGAGGCCGAGCATGGCGTAGGTGTAGAACAGCAGGCGGCGCGTCTGCCCTTCGCTGCGGCCGTCGCGCACGGCGCAGAAATAGTCGTAGATGCCAAACATCGACAGGGCGATGAACAGATTGAGCAGGGCATCGGAAATCGCCGCCTTGGCGATGAAGCCGACGGCCAGCGACAGCGTCATGACCAGCGCCGCCACCTGTGCCGTCCGCCGGTCGGTATGGCGGGCGCAGAAGCGGTAGAGGGCGAGCATCCACAACACGGCGAAGACAATGGACGGCAGCCGGAAGCCGATTTCGCTGACGCCGAGCGCACTGACCGACACCGCCTGCGCCCAGTAGATCAGGATCGGCTTGTCGTGGCGCGGCGCATCGTTCAGGGTGGGCGACACCAGGTTGCCGCGCGCCATCATTTCGCGCGTCGCCTCCGAGAAGGCGCCCTCGTCCACGTCGGTCAACGGCAGGCTGTAGGCATTCAGCACGAAGGCGATCACCACGGCCAGCAGCAGGCTGAACGGCGACAGCAGGAAACGCTCGATGGCGAAAGGGAGGTCACGGGCTCGCATGGCCGGCATTATAAGGCAGCGCGCCGGCCGCCCGCCGCCGCTTGACGTTGCCATGGCGGGCGCCTAAATTCGCCGCTTTCCGCCCACTGCGCCCCAAGGATTCCCCATGAACATCGGCACCCCGCTCTCCCCCTCTGCCCTGCGCGTCATGCTGCTCGGCGCCGGCGAACTCGGCAAGGAAGTGATCATCGCCCTGCAGCGCCTGGGCGTCGAAGTCATCGCCGTCGACCGCTACGAAAACGCCCCCGGCCATCAGGTCGCCCACCGCGCCCACGTCATCTCGATGACCGACGGCGCCGCCCTGCGCCGGCTGGTCGAACTGGAAAAGCCGCACTTGATCGTGCCGGAAATCGAAGCCATCGCCACCGACATGCTGGTCGAGATCGAAGGCGAAGGCTTGGCCGAAGTGATCCCCACCGCCCGCGCCGCCAGGCTGACCATGAACCGCGAAGGCATCCGCCGCCTGGCCGCCGAGGAACTCGGCCTGCCCACCTCGCCTTATCAATTCGCCGATTCGCTGGCCGAACTGCAGGCCGCCATCGACAAAGGCATCGGCTACCCGTGCATCGTCAAGCCGACCATGTCCTCATCGGGCAAGGGCCAGTCGCTGTTGCGCGGCCCGGACGACGTAGCGAAGGCCTGGGACTACGCGGCCAGTGGCGGCCGGGTGAACCAGGGCCGGGTCATCGTCGAAGGCTTCATCGACTTCGATTACGAAATCACCCTGCTCACTGTCCGTGCCCGCAACGCAGCCGGCGACGTGGCGACCCACTTCTGCGAACCGATCGGCCATGTGCAGGTTGCCGGCGACTACGTCGAGTCGTGGCAGCCACAGGCGATGACCCCGGCAGCCCTGCAGCGGGCGCAGGAAATCGCCGCTGCGGTGACCGGCAACCTGGGCGGACGCGGCCTGTTCGGCGTCGAACTGTTCGTCAAGGGCGACCAGGTCTGGTTCTCGGAAGTCAGCCCGCGGCCGCACGATACCGGGCTGGTCACCCTCTGTTCGCAACGCTTCTCCGAATTCGAACTGCACGCCCGCGCCATCCTCGGCCTGCCGGTCGACACCGCCCTGCGCGAAGCGGGCGCCTCGGCCGTCATCTACGGCGGCATGGAAGAACAAGGCATCGCCTTCGAAGGCCTGGCCGAAGCCCTGGCCGTCCCGCGCAGCGACCTGCGCCTGTTCGGCAAGCCGGAATCCTTCACCAAGCGCCGCATGGGCGTCGCCGTCGCCAACGGCGGCGACACGGACCAGGCCCGCCAACGCGCCAAGCTGGCAGCGAGCAAGGTGCGCACGGTCAAACCGTGAAAAAATCCGGCGAAGGCCGGGGCGGTAGCTGGTGTTCGCTGACGCCGTCAGGCCGCTGCCTTGCCGCTCGCCAGGCGCTTGCGTTTCGCCGGCGTGGTGACGGGCGGCGCAATGCGTGCCGTTTGGCTCTCGCTCTCTGCTCTTTCGACGGACTCGATGGCCGCTTCGCTCATCTTGTGCAGTGCGCACTCGGCTGACAGCAGCGAGCTTTTCACGGCGGCCAGCGCCAGTTCCGTCTCTCGCGGGCCGTTCTTGCTGGCCCGGTCAATGGCGGCGATAGCCATGGAATCAAGGATGCGCACCTGGATTTCGGCACTGCGGATGATCGCCTTCTGCGTGCTGCCGAAAATGGCCAGCGCCTCGTCGAACAAGCGCCCGGCACGGGCGAGATGGTCCAGCCACAGCGCCGCCGGCAGCTGCGCCGCGCTGTCCGGCCGAGAGGCGCCGAGCAGCGCCCATTGCCGGCCGCCCTGCTCGATGCTGGCGCGCCCGGCTGCGGCGACGGCCATCGACAGGCCATGTGCGGCATTGAGGCAAACGTCGGCCAGCGCCAGCATGTTGTTCAGGGCGCGCTCGCGGCTCAGCGCGATTTCATGGGCGGACAGAAACATGGCCTTCTCCGGTAGAAATGCGGGGCTGGGACGCTAACGCAGGACAATGACGGCAAAATGACTAGCGGATGGATTTGACGCCGTCGGCCGTGGCGAGCAGCAGCAGATTGGCCGGACGCACGGCGAACAGGCCGTTGGTCACCACGCCGGTGATCTGGTTGATCTGCGCTTCCAGCCCCTTGGGATCGGTAATGGCCAGGCCCTTGACGTCGAGGATGACGTTGCCGTTGTCGGTGACGAAGCCTTCGCGCAGCACCGGCGTGCCGCCCAGCTTGGCCAGTTCGCGGGCGACATGGGCCCGCGCCATCGGGATGACTTCGACCGGCAGCGGGAACTTGCCCATCACTTCGACCAGCTTGGAGGCATCGCAGATGCAGACGAATTCGCGCGCCACGGCGGCGACGATCTTTTCGCGGGTCAGGGCGCCACCGCCGCCCTTGATCATGTTGAGCCCGCCGTCGATTTCGTCGGCGCCATCGACATAGACCGGGATGTCGCTGACGTCGTTGAGATCGAAGACGGTGATGCCGTGGCCTTCGAGGCGTTTGCGGGTGGCTTCCGAACTGGCCACGGCGCCCTGGTAACGGTCCTTGTGGGCGGCCAGCGCGTCGATGAAGAAGTTGGCCGTCGAGCCGGTGCCGACGCCGATGATGCTGCCGGCCGGCGCGGTCTGCGCCACGTAATCGGCGGCGGCCTGGGCGACGGCCTGTTTGAGTTCGTCCTGGGTCATGCGGTTGCTCCTGATGGGTTTTGCCGGCATTTTACTCCGTCGGCGCAACGCGAAATGGTCATAAAAGTTTAACTTTCCGGCGATAGCGAATCGCTAAACTAGCCATACCGTTTTTCAGGGAGAACACCGCATGACCGACAACATAGCAAAACCGGCAACCAAGCCGGCCAGCACTGCCCGCCTGCCGAAAAAACTGGTGCCGCGCACGGCGCCGAAGGCCGAGGCGGTAGCCGCCCCGGCCGCCGCCGATACCTCCACCAAGGCTCCGGCCAAGACGCCAGCC
>DATGXM010000498.1:0-3437 GCA_035298985.1 Azonexus sp.
GGTCACCCAGCCGGTGCTGGCGAGCAGCGTTCCGGCGCTGCTCCCGAAGGCATGGGCGAAGCGGGACAGCAGCTTTTCGCTGACGGCCGGATCGTTGGTCATTTTGTCGTTGTTCATGGCGTGACTCATCGTAAGGGGCTCACTTTACGCTGCCGACGAGCGGCAAGCCTCTCATACTTCCGGTTGATTTTCGTCGCCGCCGGCCTGGGGAATAGTGAGGTCTCCTTCACTTCTTCTGGAAACCAACATGATGACTGCCCCCGAATGGATCCCCGTCGGCGCCCTCGGCGACGCCTTCCTGCCCGAGAACAACTGCCTGCCGCCGGTCGCCGACCTGGCCGGGCGCACCCTCAAGCTGCACTTCGAAAACGGCTGGGTCATCGAGCACGCCTTTACCGACGGCGAACGCCTGGCCTGGCGGATGAGCGAAGGGGAGAGCGATTCGAGCCAGGGCAACGAGCACTACGTGGCGACCCGTCCCCGCGACAACATCTACTTCGTCGATTTCATCAAGAGCGGCGAGCGCGCGACCAGCGTGTCGCTGGTCCTCGACTTGCAACGCCATACCTTCATCGCCGTGATCGGCCAGTTGCCGACGGCCGATGAAGTCATGACCCCGTTCATCACCCGTATTGCACAAGGCAAGGAACTGACCGCAGTGAATGCCACCTTCCTGCGCGGCAGCATCGATGTGCCGCTGACGGCCGAACAGCCGCTGCCGGAGGTGACCCGTGAGCTGCTCGGCAAGCGCGTCGAATACATCTACAGCCCGTACGAGAAGTACGAGCACATCTACCTGAACGAGCACTGCTACGCTTGGCGCTGCCTGGCCGGGTCGGAAAAGGGGCTGGCCGATACCGATGCCTGCCACTACTACAAGATCGCCGACAACCTCTACCTGTTCGTCTGGCGCGAAAAGATCGTGCCGACCCTGGGCATCGTCATGGTCGACCTTAATGCCCTGAAGACCACCGGCAAGATCGTCGGCTACGAAAACAACGACTTCGGCAAGCTGCGCAATTTCACGGTCGGCGCGCGGGCGCGTCTGCTGTCGGTCATCGCGGCGGAGTAAGCAGGAATGCATCATTCTTACAAGCCCCTGGCCGGCAAGGTTGCCGTGGTCACCGGCGGCGGCAGCGGCATCGGCGAGGCCTGCGTCCGCCGGCTGGCCGAGCAGGGCGCCACGGTCGGCGTCCTCGGGCGCCGGCGTGAACGGGTGGAAAGCGTCGCCGCGCAATACGGCGGTTTCGCCCTGGTCGCCGATGCCAGCAACGAAGCAGACATGAAGCGGGCGATGGCGACGGTGGCCGAGCGCCACGGCCGTCTCGACATGCTCATCGCCAACGCCGGCGGATTCGGCCAGAGCGCCTGCCTGGAAACCTGCGACGAGGATTGGCGCCAGGCGTTCGATGCCAACCTCAACACCGCCTTCGTCAGCGCCCGCGAAGCGCTGCCGCTGGTCATCCCGCAGCGCGGCGCCATCGTCTTCGTCGCCTCCATCGCCGCCCTGGCGGCCGGTCCGCAGGTGTGCGGCTACACCACCTTCAAGCACGCCCTGGTCGGCCTGTCCCGCTCCCTGGCCCGGGATTACGGCCCGCTCGGCGTGCGTTCCAACGTGGTTTGTCCGGGCTGGGTGCGGACGCCGATGGCGGACGAGGAAATGCAGCCCCTGATGGCCCAGCACGGCCTGTCGCTCGACGAAGCCTATGCCCTGGTGACCGGCGACGTGCCTTTGCGGCGCCCGGCCGATCCGGCGGAAATCGCCGAAGTCTGCGCCTTCCTGGCCTCGCCGGCGGCGTCCATCGTCACCGGCGCCGTGCTGACCGCCGATGGCGGCGCCACTGCCGTCGATGTGCCGACCCTGGCCTTTACCCGTTGAAAGGCAAGCCATGAGCGCATCCCTCAGGCAATATCGCAACGACCTCGATTTCGAGGGGCGAACGGTCGTCGTCACCGGCGGCGCCAGCGGCATCGGCCGCAACATCGCGCTGACTTTCGCCGCGCACGGGGCGCAGGTCGTCATTGCCGATCTGAACGGCGATGGCGCCGAGGCGGTCAGTGCGGAGATTCGCGCGGCCGGTGGCAGTGCGACGGCGCTGTGCTGCGATCTCGGCGATCCCGATGCGCCCGGCGAAATCGTCCGGGCCGCCGTCGGCGCCCATGGCCGTATCGACGTGGTGGTGCACAACGCGGCCTATTTCCCCCTGACCCCGTTCGCCGAAATCACGCCGGCGCTGCTCGCCAAAACCTTCGCCATCAACGTCGGCGCCGCCTTCGGCCTGTTGCAGGCGGCGCTGCCCCATTTCCCGGCCGGCGGGGGCGGGCGCATGCTGGTCACTTCGTCGGTGACCGGGCCGCGCGTGGCCTACCCGGGACTGGCGCACTACGCGGCGTCGAAATCGGGCGTCAATGGCTTCATTCGCGCCGCCGCGCTGGAGGTGGCCGCCCACGGCGTGACCGTCAATGGTGTCGAGCCGGGAATGATCCGTACCCCGGCCCAGGGCAACCTGGGCGGCAGCGAGGTGACGGCGGCCTTGTGCCGGGGGATTCCGCTCGGGCGCCTGGGGGAGCCGGGGGATATCGCCGCGGCGATGCTATTCCTGGCTTCGCCCGGCGCTTCCTACATCACCGGGCAAACCATTATCGTAGATGGCGGCGCCCTGCTGCCCGAAGCCTGACGGCCCGTTGCCGTGGTACAGATACCCCTGAGAGGTTGATCGATGGAGTTTAGTGAACACAAGGCAGGCGCTTCCCAACCCCGGCGGCGAACGCTGGGGGCGGGCACCCTGGCGGCCGTCATCGTCGGGATTGCCATTTCCCAGGTGGCGCTGGTCGGCGTACTGCAAGGCGTCGGCGTGGCCGACAAGCTGCCCCTGTGGCAGATCGGCATCGCCTTCGCGTGCGCCTACCTGCTGGCCATCAGTTACGCGCTGACCTTCTCGGAGCTGTCGCTGATGATGCCCTCCAGCGGCGGGCTGAGCACCTATACCGAAGTCGCCATCGGCAACTTCCCGGCGCTGCTGGCCACCTTTTCTGGCTATGTGGTGGTCAATGTCTTCGGCGTCCCGGCCGAGCTGATGCTGTTCGACAGCGTGGTGCGCGAGGTCGGCGGCATTGCCCTGCCGCCCAAGGTGATGGCCCTGGTGCTGCTGGTCGTGCTGGCCATCCTCAACATCCGGGGCACCGACGTGTTCGCGGCGCTGCAAAACAGCACCGCCGTGGTCAAGGTCAGCCTGATCCTGGCCAGCGGCCTGGCGATGTTCTGGCTCGTCCCCGGCGAGGCGCCGGCCGCGCCGCTCGCGCCGGGCGTCGGGCAGGGCATGTCCGGCGGCAGCTTCGGCATGGTGGTCGGGCTGTTCTTCTGGTGCCTGGTCGGCGCCGAATTCGTCTGCCCGATGATCGCCGAGGTGAAGAACCCCGGCCGGGCCATCCCGCGG
>DATGXM010000499.1:0-6875 GCA_035298985.1 Azonexus sp.
GCACCTGCTTGGCGTCGAGCGTGCTGGAGTCGTACATCACGTAGCTCTGCGTGTACCCGGCGCCGGCCGCCTTGCGGTTCCACAGCGGCTTGGTGGAAGTCGAGCCGCCATGCGGGGTATGGCAGAAGACACAGATTTGCGTCTCGGTGGTGGCCTTGATGTTGCGGGTCGGCACCGTTCCCGCGCCGGCCGTAGGATTGGTGTAGGCAGAACTGTCGGCGGCGGCGGAGAGATTGTGCTTGGTGCCGCGGATGTCGGAGATGCGCGCCGCCTGCACAGTCTCCAGCCCGTAGCGGAACAGCACGAATGCCGCGACGCAGAAATACAGCGCAAACTGCGCCGCACGCGATGACAGCCGACGCTCATTCATCGCCATGATCCCCTACGCCCCCCAGAAACTGAAACACTGAAATCCGCCCATTGAAGGTATCTGCCACAAAAACCCGGTTGCCCCGATCTATCCATACGCCGCCGGGCAGGTAGAAGCTGCCCGCCGCCTTGCCTGCGCCCCCGATCGGAAGCAGAAACCGCGCCCGCTCATCGAAAACCAGCAGGTGGTCGTAATACGACTCGATGACGTAGAGATTGTTTTCCGAATCGACGGCGACGCCCTTGGGGCGCACCAGGTTGCCGATCATGGTGCCCCGCTCGCCGACGATTTCCGGCGCGCCGCTACCGTCCAGCGGAATCAGCTGGACCCGCGCATTCATCGTATCCGAAACGACCAGCCGATCGCGCGACAGCGACAGGAAGGTGGGGAAATTGAATTCGCCCGGCCCTTCGCCGCGCTTGCCTATGGTCCTGACCAGCCGGCCGGTCATGTCGAAGACCTTGATCTGGTGGGCCTGGGTATCCGAAACGTAGAGCAGCCCATCCTTGGCGTCCCAGGCCAGGCCGGTCGGGCGCTCGAGCTGGCCGTAGTCGACGACAACCGTACCGTTGCCCTGCGGATCGAGCGAAAAGACCTGCTTGAGGTCGGAATCGGCGACAAACACGCGGCCCGCCGGGCCGAGGGCGATGCCGGTCGGCGCCGAGAAACGGCGGTAGCCCTTGGCGAATTCCCAGACGTCGAGGCGGCCATTGGCCGGGTCGAAGACGAAAACCGCCGCGCGGCTGACGTCCGTAATCAGGATGCGGCCGTTTTCGTCGACCACGCCGGATTGCGGACGCTGCAGGACAACCGCCTCCTGTCCTTCGAACAGGCCGGCAATCCACTTCAAGGCTTCGATGAAGACGTTTTTCTTCTTGCCTTCGCGCTCGACGAAATTCTGCTCGCCGGTCAGCTCGCCGACATAGACGTAGCGCGGCACTTCCTCGTCGCTGAGCGGCGGGAAATAGATTTTCTTGCCGGCCGTCACCTGGCCGGGGTCGAAACGCATGACCAGCGGCTCGGAAGCGCAACCGGCCAGTAGCAGGGCGAACAGTACGACCGCGACGAATCTCATGCCCGCAGTCGGAAGGAAGCCACCCGACGACCGGCACCGTCGGCCACGTAGAGGGTCTGCTGGGCGATGGCCATGCCACGCGGATCGTTCAGGCCGAGCGAGGCGAAATCGGCCTCGGCGAGCAAGGCCCCCTGCCGCCACAAGCGGATCTCGCGCTCGCGCATGTCAGCCACTGCCAGCCAGCCGTCGCCGGCCGCCAGCGCCGAGGCCTGGCCGATATCCTCGGCCATCACTTCCATGTTGCGCGAACCGAAGGTGTCGATGGCGGCGATGCACTGGCACGCCCGCCCGGCAATGTAGATGTTCGGACCGTCCATGGCCATGGCGGTCGGCTGTTCCGGGATCAGGCCCTGCGGCATGACGACGCCGCCGCGGCCGTGCGGCATGATTTCCTCGAGACGGCGCTGCACCTTGTCCAGACCGTAGTAGCGGCCGCTGCCCGCATCGATGACGACTTCGTCATAGAAAACGCCGCCGCCGAGCTGCGCATCGACGGTCTGCAACAGGCGCCCGGTGCGGCTGATTCTGACCATCGGCGCATTCATGCCGTTGGCAACGGCAATCGTGCCGTCGGGCGCCGCCGCCAGGCGGGTCTGCTGGGTCACCCTTACGCCACGGATGGGGTTCATGGCGTCGAGCATCGGGTCGTAGCGGAAAATGGCCTGCAGACCGGCATCGGCGATGAAAATGTCGCGCATGGGCGTGACCGCCACGGCAACCGGAAAGACGAACAGGGTCATCGCTCCCATGCCGCCCATGGTCGGATCGGGGAAGCCGGCTTCGTTGGCGCGCTGGATGATGCGCCCGCCCTGATACGACTGCCCGGCGACCAGATGCCGGTTTTTTTCGGCAAACGCCATCGGCGACAACCCGAGTGCAGCCCCGGTCAGAAATCCCTTGAGCAAGGTCCGCCGGGAGTGGTTCACCGTATGGCTCATCGCTGGGCTCGACACAACGGTCTTACCAGCGTCCTGGTCCAGAAGTTTCATGTCCACCAAACACCCCCGTCGGCAGGCCCGGCTTTCCCGAATGGCAGAGGTCGCAATTCTCGGGGGACCAGGCAATTTCGTTATTGTGACAGGCACCGCAAAATTTTCCCTCGATGATGTCGGTCATCGTGATGGTATTGCTGCCGGCGCGCATCTTGAATCCTAGCTCAGCGTGGCAGACCTTGCAGCGGAATCGGATGCGGTGGAACCAGTGCGGAAAAACCACCGGTCGCATGCCATTCTTTTCCGCCTGGCGATTGATCACCACATCGGCATATTCGGCCTGCGTCGTCCCCGGCACTACCAGTGAGAACAGCACCAGGGAGAGCATCCCGATCTTGCGCAGCACGGCGTAACCCTGACTCATTTCTGCCCCTGTCCGACCGCCTGGTGGATACGGGGATCGATACCGGGCGGGATGATCGGCTGCGTTTGTCCAGGGCGCGGAATGCTGTGGCAGCGGGCGCATTCGGTCAGCGGGAAGGCGACGGCGCCGTGGCAGACCCCGCATTGCTCGCCCTGCAGTATCTTGAACATCGAAATCTTGCTCCCCCCCGCCCGCTTGGCAAACAGGGCGTCATGGCAATTGACGCAATCCAGCCATTCGGTATGCGGACGATGAGGAAAACGCACGGCCGGCATGCCGCCCTTGGCATCGAGGATGACATCGAGATCGAGCTTCTGGACGACGGTCTGCGGGAACAGCTTTTCGCGCGGACGGATTTCGCCCTTGTCCAGCACCTGCACCCAGCGCACCTGGTTGCCGGCGTGGTCGGGAGTCAGTCCTTGCAGCGCTTCGCGCGGCTGCTGCAGGATTTTCACGGCCCGCGAGCGCGGATCGTGGATGCCGTCGTTATTCAGCGGCAGCCATTCACCGGCCCCGGCGCTGCGCAGCAGCAAAAAAAACAGCAAAAAAAGCACAAGCCCGGGGCTTGTGATTCCCCGGGCCAGACGTTGAAAGGATCGAAGAAACTCAACCCGGAATATAGATACCGGCATTGCGGATCGCCCTGACCAGTTCGACGGTCGATTCCTCGAGCAGCTTGACCGCCTGCGCATGGTCGCGCTTGGCGGCAGCCGCTTCGGCCGACGAACGCAGTTCCTTCGCCCTGGCGACGAAGCCCTGGACCTGCTGGTCGAGCATCGGATTGCCGGCGCGCTTTTCCTCGACCAGCACCTTGATCAGCATCTGGTGCGTATCGTTGCGGTCGATCTCGTACTGGTATTCCTCTTCCTTGTTGGCAAAGTTGAGCGAACGCACCAGCGTGTCGCCGCTGCGCAGCGAGCTGATGCCGGCCTTGGCCACCAGGTAGGCGCGGTCGAGTTCGGCACGCCCTTCCTTGTACTTGCCGGCCTGGGCAAGCTTGGCTGCCTCGGCCACCGATTTGTCGATCTGGGCGACCGTTTCACTGACGGTCTTGGAGGCGCTGCCCTTTTCGCTGGCGACGCGGCGATAGGCGCCGAGCAAGGCATTGACGCTATCGAGACGCGCCCGGTAATCGGCTTCCAGCTTCTTGGCAGTCACTTCTTCCGGCGCCGCCAGACGCACGGCCTCGAAGAAGGCGGCGCGCACTTCGGCCAGCTGGCTGTTGGCTTTTTCCAGATCGCCGGCATTGAGCGAGGCCTTGGCCGACTTGTAGATTTCGCGAGCGCGGTCGCGGCGGGCCAGCGCTTCCGGCGCCTTGCTGCTCTCGATCTGGCGGGCTGCTGACGACGATTCGAGCAACTTGCCGACCGATTCCATGTTGAACAGCAACTGATCCTTGTCGATCTTGCCGGCCGACAAACGGGTGGCAGCACTTTCCTGGGCGACGGCGGCCGGGGCGACGAGGCATTGGCCGGCGGTTAGCGCCGCGGCGAGCAGACCGGCCTTGAGCATGAATTTTTCCATTTGTTTCTTTCCCTTCCAGGGGGAGCGCCAGCAGCACTCCCCACTGATCAAATCACTTGGTGGCGGCGACCGGGGTCGGCGCCTTGGCCATTTCCTTCTTCTTCGAGTGACAGTTGCGGCACTCGGAAACCGGGAAAGCCACCTTGCCATGGCAGACGCCGCATTTCTCGCCGAGCAGGATGGAAGCCATGCTGATGGCGTTGGCCCCCTTCTGCGGCACGAAGATGGCCGGATGGCAGTTCGAGCAATCCAGCCACTCGGTGTGCTGCTTGTGCGGATAGACCACATCCGGCATCGAGCCCTTCACTTCACGGACGATGTTCAGGTCCATCACGATCGGCTCGGCCTTGGGATCGACCCGGTCGTAACGCGGATTGATCTTCTTCTGCCCGATGGCCTCGACCCAGTTCACCCGGTTGCCGGACGGGGCCTTGGGCAGTGCGCCAAAGGCGGTCAGCGGCGGCTGCAGGGCATGCGTGCCGTCATTCGACGGATCGTGGATGCCATCCTCGGGCGGCGGCAGGTTGCGCTTGCTCGCCGGCTTCAGCAGACGGTTGAACGAGTTGATGTCGGCGGCGGAAACCTCGGTCGCCGCCACCGGTGCGGCGGCAGCGACCGGAGCCGGCGCCGGCGCAGGAGACGCCGCCGGGGCCGGAGCAGGCTTGGCTTCCGCCTTCTTCGGTTCCTCTTTCTTCGGCTCTTCCTTCTTGGCTTCAGCCTTCTTCGCCTCTTCCTTCTTCGGCTCGGCTTCCGGCTTGGCGGGCTTCACGTTGGCAGAGGCCAGCATGAAATCCACTGCAGCCTTGACTTCGTTGTCCGGCAGGGTCATGTGACCGCCCTTGGCCGGCATGCCCTTCGGCGTACCGTTCAGGGCGCTTTGATAGAGGCTGGCCACGCCTTTCGCGGCACGCGGGCCCCAGTCGGCGGCGTTACCCAGGCGCGGCGAACCGGCCAGGCCGGTGGCGTGGCAGGTCGAACAGACCTTGGTGTAGACGTCCTTGCCGGATTGCTCGGCGAGCACCGGCAGGGCGAGGCACAGGCCGGCGACGATGGCGGTAATACGATTCGTGATTTTCATGGCTGTCTCCCTCACTTCTTCGCGCCAGAGGGCTGCGCCAGTTTCTGAACGGTGCTTTCATGAACCTGCGTCGGCGTATTCGGCTTGGCGGAGTGGCACAGGTTGCAGTTTTCGACGGACCAGGCGATATCGCCGTTGTGGCAGGCGCCGCAGAACTGGCCGTCGATGATCTTGACCATGTTGATTTCGTTGCCGCCCGCCTGGAATTTGAACCCGAGGTCGGCGTGGCACACCTTGCAGCGGAAACGGACGCGGTGGAACCAGTGAGGGAAGACCACCGGACGCATGCCGGCACCGTCCGAGTAGTTGTTGATGACCACGTCGCCGTATTCGGCCTGGGCATCGTTGATGTCCACGAACATGACCGTGGACAACACCAGGACCGCAGCGACTGCGATGCTTGCCCTCAGTTTCGAGAGTATTTTCATGACACGACCTCTTGGTTTTTTATGCACTGAATCAGCCTGCCCGGCTTAGCGGAATCAGTAAGAACCGATTTGCCGGGACACCTGGAAAAAGAGCAATGCATTTTTCTTGCCACCCACCTCGTTGTTGGTCAGCGAGAGGCGGAAGTCGAGCAGGCCGATGCGGTATTCGAGGCGATTGGTCAGCGCAAAGCGCGCCCGGTCCATCTCGGCATTGGTGTTGCCGTACAGGCGGTCGTCGCGCAACCGGGTGTCGGCGGCGAAGTTGAGCGTATAGCGCAGGCCTCGCACGCCGGCGAAGCGCATGTGGTTGTAGGCCGCCGAGCCGTTGAGCGTCATGTGCTGGGCATTCTGGGTGACCGGCACACCGAAGGAATCGACAGTCCGGAAGCTCTGATCCGACCAGTTGAACATCAGGTTGATATTGGCCGAGGAAACCTGGGAAAGCTGCCCCTGCCCGAAGAAGCCGACATTCAGCACCTGGTAGTGCTGCTCGAGGTAGCCGGTGGTCCGGACATCGGAAACCATGGTGCTCAGCGAACCGGAGAAGCGCTCTGCCGCACTGAGGCCGAGATTGGCCGAAACGGTATTGGTCAGGGATTGGGTAGTCCCTACCAGTGCGCTATTGACCACGTTGAGGGATTGGGAAGCGTTGAATGCCAGGGTCTGGCCGACATCCAGCGTATAGATGCGCGACAGATTATGACTGGCCTGGCCGCTGGTCATGGTGTTGGCCGGGGTCGTTGCGACCGCGCTTTGCCAGTTGGCGTTGGCACCCGTATTCCAGTTATAAGAAAAATTCCCAAAAGTGAGAGGGTTGCCGCTGTAGTTGATAGCCGTGCCGAGCTGGGTCAACGTCTGGCTGGGCCCCTTGGACTGCGTCAGCTGATTCATGGCGCCATTCGCCGACAGCGACAGGTTGTTCGAGAAGCGATACATGGCCGACAGGTTGCCGCCTATCGACTGCGCCGAGAATCCTTCGTTGCCGAACTGGTTTTCCTGCGAGGTGTAGCGCAAGCCGCCATTCAGGGTCAGCGGCAGGTCGTC
>DATGXM010000500.1:0-20209 GCA_035298985.1 Azonexus sp.
AAAAGCCTGCTTCCTATTGGCGTCATCGCTGCCGAAGGCGAATTCGAGCGCGGTGCGGCCGTCGCCTGCATCAGCCCGGAAGGCCGCGAAATCGCCCGTGGACTGAGCAACTACGGCAGCGGCGAAGCCCGCCTCATCGCCCACAAAACAACCGCCGACATCGAGAACATTCTCGGCTACGTCGATGAACCGGAAATCATTCATCGAGACAACCTGATCCTGTCCTGACCCCCAAAACAAAGCCCCGGAAATCCGGGGCTTTTTCATGGGCCACACAACAAAACGGGCGCCGCAGCGCCCGTAGATTCCTGTCGAAGGAAATCGCTTAGAAGCGGTAGGTTACACCCACACCGGCCGTTACCGGATTCAGATTCAGGGTCCCGATCTTGCCCAGGCCAGTCACGAAAACGTCGGTATCCATCTTGATGTACTTGACGTCGACGTTCAGGCCGAGATTCTTGGTGAACATGTAATCGAAGCCCACCTGTCCAGCCAAGCCCCAGCTATTGCGCTCGACGGAAGCGGCGCCACCCAGGATATTGCTGGTGTTATAGAAGAAGGTGTAGTTCAGACCGGCACCGACGTAGGGTTTGAAGGCCCCAAGTTCTGTAAAGTGGTATTGCAGCAACAGGGAGGGCGGCAGCGCCTTGATGGTACCCTGCCTGACGCCGGCGATCTTGATATCGACTTCCTGCGGATAGGTCAGAACCAGCTCAGCCGCCAGATTCTTGGTGAAGAAGTAGGACAGATCGACTTCTGGAATCCACAGGTTGTCGGCTTCGATCTTGCCCGCCACCCGATCCAGGCCGGACTTCTGGCCGTTATTGAAGTCGACGTAGACGGCACGTGCCCGCACCATGAACGAACCTTCATCAGCCTTGACGACAGGCGCCGACAGAACGCCGGCAGCAACCAGGGCAGCAACCAGAATCTTCTTAGACATACACCACTCCCTTTTTGTTAGAAAAGGGAATGCTACCCCCATAGTGACTAGTTATTTTGACCTAGGTCAACAACCACACCATGCTAATGGTTTTTACACACACCTGTGAGCGAAGTGCAACATAAAAGCAAAAACGGGAGCCGAAGCTCCCGTTTCATTTCCAAACCGGTTAAACCAGATTAGAAAGCGTGGTTGATACCAACGCCCCACAGGGAAGCGTGCCCCCCAGCGGTCGGGATGACGAAGTTGTCAGCAGCAGTAGCGCTGTTGGTAACGCTACGGATACCCGTACCGCTGTTGTCGACACGGTTGTAGCCGGCGTACAACTTGGTACGCTTGGACAGACCATGGGTGTAACCGAGCGACCAGGAATTCTGGTTGTCGTCAGCAGTGGTGCTGGCACGGTTCAGGTGCGAGTAAGAAGCATGGACGGCACCCGTTGCGGTGGTCGGAACGGAAACGCCAGCCTGCCAGGACTTGTCAGCTTTGTAGGCCAAACCTGCAGCGCTGGTCTCAGTCTTTTGATGCTGATAGGAAGCGAACAGCTTGACGACGCCGAAGTCATAAGAACCGCCGAGGCCCCATTCATTGGTGCTGTCGTTGGCGACAGTGGCGTTAGCGTTGATACGGGTAACAATGGCCGTTGCATTCAAGCCAGCGACCTTGTAGTTAACGCTAGCCAGGTAAGCGGCGCTGTCCATACCCGTCGGGTTGGAAGCGTTGACGTTGCGCGACTCGGTCAGACGAGCGGTATTCAGGGCAACGGTCACGCCGGCAAAAGACGGCGAGATGTAGGCGGCAGCGTTGTCAGCACGGCCAGTAGAACCGCAGGACAGCAGGGTACGGCCTTGCAGCTTGTCGTTGGTCGCGAAGGCACCACCAGCCAGCGGGCTGACCGAGCAAGCCCAGTCATAACCGGCGGTCTGCAGACGGCCGGCAACAACGGTACCGTAGTTGCTGGTCAGGCCCACGAATTGCTGGCGAGCAACAGTGGAGGACCACGGGGTATCAGTAGCGCCGATGCCGGCGTTGTTGTCCATGTTCAGAGCGTATTCCAGGGTGAACAGAGCCTTCAGGCCGTTGCCCAGGTCTTCGACGCCCTTGAAACCGATGCGGGAACCAGCCAGGCCGCCGGATTCGATAGCATTCACGCCCTTCTGGCCAGTGGCAGAAGCGTGCAGGTAAGCCATGTCAGCAACACCGTAGATGGTGACATTGGATTGAGCGAAAGCAGCGGTGGAAGCCAGGCCAGCGATGGCCAGGGCAATAATCTTCTTTTGCATCAGAAAAATCTCCTTAGTGGTTAGTTTTTGGTTTGACCTGTAGGCTAAACCAAGCTTTACCTCTCGGATCGAGAAGTTGCGTCGATTGTCGCAAACAGCCAATTGCCCTAGCAATCGGTCTTTGCGTTGCTGCGACGCTTTTGGCGGGTTCTGTTGTTTTAGTGCAACACTGCTGAGCGCCGCTATTCTTGGCGGAATTGAAGACCGACCCGGGCGATGTGTTCAAGCAGGGCCGGATTGTCAATGTCATCAGATACAAGCAGATCGATTTTCCATGGCAACAGCAGGTCATCTAGTCGATTTTCAAGATCGAGGCGCCTCGCCATGGCCAGGCTCGGGGCCTCGAGCCAGAGATCCAGATCGGAGCCTGGTCGCCAATTGCCTTTTGCGCGCGAGCCAAAAACTTTTATCGACAAAATTTCAGGATAGTCGCTCAACACCGCCGCAATTCGAGCCACCGCCTCAAGCGGAAGCCCGTAACGGGTTTTAGCGGATCTTGCTGCGGCCATCACGCCACCTGAACAGCATGCATACGATGTTCAAAAGCCAGCAGCAAGGGATAGTAACGGGCAATGACCGCACCAGCGATAGCATCAGCCACATTCTGGTGGTAGGTATGCGAGGACAGATTGCGGGCTTTTAATCATGGCCATCCAGCCCTCGCCATCATCGATCAAGCCTTTGGAAGACGCCTCCCGGGTAGCATCGCGCGAACCGGTAATAGAGGAATTTCCCTGGCAATAGAAATGATCCCTCATGACATTCCAGGCCAGTTCGTGAGTAAACTCGAAGGCTTGGATCAATCCCTGATGCTCAAGCGGCGTCAAGGAGCGCTGGGCAGCAAGTTCGACGGCATCAGCCAGGCGACGCAAGGCAAGGGCGAAGTTATGAGGCGCTACTGCCAGCGAATATCTTGATCGTGGCTATTCATGATGGAAAATGAACGTCAGGCAAAGAGCCGGGCCAGCTCGACACCTGGCTCCGGCGCACGCATGAAGGCTTCGCCAACCAAATAGGCTTCGACTCGGTTGGCATGCATCAGGGCGACGTCTTCCGGTTTCAGGATGCCGCTTTCGGTAACGACGATGCGGTCGTCGGGTATGCGCGACAGCAAGCCGAGCGTCGTATCGAGCGTGACTTCGAAGGTGCGCAGGTTGCGGTTGTTGATACCGAGCAGCGGCGTCTTCAATTGCAGGGCGACATCCAGCTCTTCGCCGTTGTGCACTTCGACCAGCACGGCCATGCCGTAGCCCATGGCCTGCGCTTCGAGGGCCTGCATTTCGGCTAGACTCAAGGCAGCGGCGATGAGCAGAATGCAGTCCGCCCCCATCGCCCGCGCTTCGGCGACCTGATAGGCATCGACCATGAAATCCTTGCGCAGCACCGGCAGGGCACAGGCGGCACGGGCTGCTTGCAGGTATTCCGGGCAACCCTGGAAATATTGGTGGTCGGTCAGCACCGACAGACAGGCTGCGCCGTGCTGTTCGTAGCTGCGGGCGATTTCGGCGGGCTCGAAGTCCGGACGGATCACACCTTTCGAGGGGCTGGCCTTCTTGATTTCGGCGATAACCGCCGGACGACCGGCGGCAATCTTGCTACGGATGGCCCCGACAAAGTCACGGGTAGCCGATTGTGCGGCGGCTTCAGCCTCGACGACAGCAAGCGGCTTGGCGGCGAGTGCCGCGGCGACTTCTTCCCGCTTGGTGGCGATGATCTTGTTCAGGATATCGCTCATGCCTTGGCACCCAATCTTTGCGTGCACTGCACGAACTGCTCGAGCTTGGCGCGTGCCGCACCGCTGGCGATGGCTTCGCGCGCCCGGCCGATGCCGTCGCCGATGCTGTCGGCGACATTGGCCACGTAGAGCGCGGCCCCGGCATTCAGGCAGACGATCTCGCGCGCCGGCCCGGGATTATTGGCGAGCACGCCGAGCAGCATTTCCCGGGATTCATCGGCACTGCCGACGCGCAGGTTGCGCAAGGACTGCATCTGCACGCCGTAATCCTCCGGGTGAATTTCGTATTCACGGATTTCGCCGTCCTTCAATTCACCGACCATGGTCGCTGCCCCCAGCGAAATTTCGTCAAGGCAATCCTTGCCATGCACTACCAGCACGCGCTCGGCGCCGAGGCGTTGCATGACACGCACCAGGATGCCGACCAAGTCGGGATGGAAAACGCCCATCAGCGTATTCGGCGCACCTGCCGGGTTGGTCAGCGGCCCGAGGATATTGAACAGGGTACGGACGCCCATTTCGCGGCGAACAGGGGCAACATGCTTCATCGCGCTGTGATGGTTCGGCGCGAACATGAAACCAAAGCCCGTTTCAGCGATACAGGCAGCAACCTGCTCCGGCGACAACATGATGTTGGCGCCAAGCGCTTCCAGTACGTCGGCGCTGCCCGAACTGGACGAGACGCTGCGTCCGCCATGTTTGGCGACCTTGCCACCGGCAGCGGCAACAACAAAGGCAGAGGTTGAGGAAATATTGAAACTGTGCGCCGCGTCGCCACCGGTGCCGACGATATCGACGAAATGCCTGTCATAGGGCACCTTGACCGGCGTCGCCAACTCGCGCATCACGGAAGCGGCGGCGGCGATCTCGCCTATGGTTTCCTTCTTGACGCGCAGGCCGGTGATGATGGCGGCGGTCATGACCGGCGTAACTTCGCCGCTCATGATCTGGCGCATCAGGGAGACCATTTCGTCATGGAAGATTTCGCGGTGTTCGATGACACGCTGCAGGGCAGCTTGCGGGGTCATGGCTGGTGTTCCTCGAGGAAGTTCTTGAGCAGATCGTGGCCGCGCTCGGTCAGGATCGATTCGGGATGGAACTGCACGCCTTCGACGGCCAGCGTCTTGTGGCGTACGCCCATGATTTCGCCGTCGTCCGTCCAGGCGGTGATCTCCAGGCAATCGGGCAGCGATTCGCGCTCGATGGCCAGCGAGTGATAGCGGGTGCAGGTCAGCGGATTAGGCAGGCCGCGGAAAACGCCGACATCCTTGTGGTGTACCGGTGACACCTTGCCGTGCATCAGCTGCTTGGCATGCACGATCTTGCCGCCGAAGGCTTCGCCGATAGCCTGGTGGCCGAGGCAGACGCCGAGTAGAGGAATCTTGCCGGCAAATTCCTTGATCGCCGCCAGCGAAACGCCGGCCTGGGCCGGGGCGCAGGGACCGGGGGAAATCACCAGGTATTCCGGCTTCAAGCGGGCGATTTCAGCCAGCGTAATCTCGTCGTTGCGGAAAACCTTCACGTCCTGGCCCAACTCGCCGAAGTACTGGACGATGTTGTAGGTGAAGCTGTCGTAGTTGTCGATCATCAGCAGCATGCTGTTGATTCCTTGCCTGTTTCGTAAGCGCTAAATTCTACCTTATGGACCGCCGTTCGATGTGCCGCGAGCGCGTCAGAACGACGGCAAACCATGGCTGACGATCCCGTTCGGGTTAAAATGCGCCCTTTCCAGCCGGATTCGCCCATGACCGCCGCCCTTGCCATCCCTCCGCACAGCCTGTCCATCGTCGTCCCGTTCTATAACGAGGAAGACAACATCGCGCCGCTGGTCAAGCGGGTGCATGAGGCGCTGGTCGGCTATGAGCATCCGTGGGAACTGGTGCTGGTCGATGACGGCAGCAGCGATGCGACGGTCGATCGGGCCATGCAGTGCGCTCGCGAATACGGCCCGCACGTGCGCATCGTCGAACTGACCCGCAATTTCAAGCAGACGGCGGCGATGCAGGCCGGCCTCGACGCGGCGCGCGGCGACGTGATCGTGACCATGGACGGCGATCTGCAAAACGATCCGATCGACATCCCGCGCATGGTCGCCCGCCTGTTGAACGAAGATCTCGACCTGGTTGCAGGCTGGCGTCAGAACCGCCAGGACGGCCTGTTTCTGCGCAAGATTCCGTCCAAGATCGCCAACCGCCTGATCGCCCGCATGACCGGCGTCAAGCTGCGCGACTACGGCTGCAGCCTGAAGGCCTATCGCGGCGACGTGATCAAGCGCGTCCGCCTGTATGGTGAAATGCACCGCTTCATCCCGGCCTGGATGGCGACCGTCACCACGCCGCGCCGCATCGCCGAGGAAGCGACGACGCACCATCCACGCACGGCCGGCGTGTCCAAGTACGGCATTTCGCGCACCTTCCGCGTCATCCTGGACCTGATCGCCGTCTATTTCTTCATGCGCTTCCGCGCCCGCCCCGGCCATTTCTTCGGCAGCATCGGCCTGGCGCTGACTGCGCTGTCCGGGCTGGTCCTGGCTTGGCTGGGCTGGGTCAAGTTCGGGCTGGGCGAATCGATCGGCGGCCGCCCGCTGCTTATCGTCGGCATCGGCACCCTGATCGCCGGCGTGCATTTCATCACCACCGGCGTGCTGTCCGAACTGCTGGCGCGTATTTATTTCGAATCGGGCACCGTACTGTCCTATTCTGCCCGCCAGACGCCGCCCTTGTCGAGCGACGAGGCCTGGCACAAGCCGGACTGACCGCGCCGGGAAGCCGGTAGACGGCACCCTGCCCCTAGCTACTCTGGCGACATCGGAAATCCGAGGCCGTGGAGTAACGCTCCCACGGAACACCGACAACCCCGCCCCGGAAGAGGGCCGAAGGATCGGCCGCCCCAACTTGCCAAATCAATGACTTGAAGCGTCTCCGATCTACCCGCCTCGGCTGGCACGCCACGTGCAATGCAGAGGGGACGGAACCGATCTTCGGTTTCCGCTCAGATCAACAAGGAGACTCAATGAACCTGAACCGCAACCTTTCCCGTTGCCTGCTGGTCGCCGCCGGACTGCTCGCCTCCGTCGCCGCCTGGGCCGGGCTGCCCAATGTCGTGATCCTGGCCACCGGCGGCACCATTGCCGGCGCCGGGGCCGAAGCGACCAACAGCGCCACCTACCAGGCCGCCAAGGTGCCGGTGGACAAGCTGATCGCCGGCGTGCCGGAACTGGCCAAAGTGGCCAGCGTACGCGGCGAGCAGGTCTTCCAGATCGCCTCGGAAAGCTTCGCCAACGAGCATCTGCTCAGCCTGGCCAAGCGCGTTGCCGCGCTGTCCAAGCAAGGCGACGTGGATGGCATCGTCATCACCCACGGCACCGACACCCTGGAAGAAACCGCTTACTTCCTGAACCTGGTCGTGCATAGCGACAAGCCCATCGTGGTCGTCGGCTCGATGCGTCCGGGCACCGCCATGTCGGCCGACGGCATGCTCAACCTGTTCAATGCGGTGAGCGTTGCCGCCAGCCAGGATGCCCGCGGCAAGGGCGTTCTGGTCGCCATGAACGACGAATTGAACAGCGGCCGCGACGTCTCGAAGATGATCAACATCCGGACCGAAGCCTTCAAGAGCCCGTGGGGGCCGCTCGGCATGGTGGTCGAAGGCAAGAACTACTGGTTCCGCCTGCCGGCCAAGCGCCATACGGTCAATTCCGAGTTCGACATCGACCAGATCGCCAGCCTGCCGCTGGTCGAAATCGCCTACGGCCAGGGCAACGCCAACGACACCGCCTATCGCGCCTTCGCCGACAAGGGGGCCAAGGCCATCATCCACGCCGGCACCGGCAACGGCTCGGTGAGCAATCGCGTCGTCCCTGCCCTGCGCGAACTGCGCGGCAAGGGCGTGCAGATCATCCGCTCGTCGCACGTCAATGCCGGCGGTTTCGTCGTGCGCAATGCCGAGCAGCCGGACGACCAGTACGACTGGGTCGTCGCCCACGACCTGAACCCACAGAAGGCCCGCATCCTGGCCGCCGTGGCGCTGACCAAGACCAGCGACAGCAAGGAATTGCAGCGCATTTTCTGGGAATACTGAGTTCCCGCCCTCCCCCGCACAGTAAGCACTAGATCGCCCGGGCCGGCCATGATGCCGGCCTGAGCGCCCCCCCCTGCCCGACCGCACATGCTGCAGCCCAACGCTGCCGGCAGGGAGGCATTCATTCAAAAAGGATCAAGCACATGAAGCAAATCGTTATTGCCCTGGCCGGCGCCGGCCTGATCGCCAGCCTGTCCCCGCTGACCGCCCAGGCGAGCGAACTGGATGACATGAAACAAGCCCTGCAGAAACTCCAGGACCGGATCGCCCAGCTCGAGGCCAAGAAGGAGGAGCCGCGCCCGGCGGCGAACAGCGTTCCCCTGCTCTCCGGCACCGCCCTGGGCGGCAACCCGAGCGCCACGCTCTACGGCAAGCTCGACCTGTTCACTGAATACAACTCCGGCGGCAACAAGGGCGACCGGCTCGCGCTGGAATCCGGCGGCCTCAACGGCAGCCGCCTGGGCGTGAAGGGCGGCGCCGACATCAAGGACGGCCTGCGCGCCATCTTCCAACTGGAAGCCGGCTTCTTCGCCAACAAGGGCACGCTCGCCCAGGGCGGACGCTTCTTCGGGCGCCAGGCCTACGCCGGTGTCGAAAGCACGACCTGGGGCCGCCTGACCGCCGGGCGCCAGTATTCGCCGATGTACAACAGCGTCATCGCCTACGATGCCTTCGAACAGGGCTACGGCTCGCCGACCACCGACGGCAACGTCAGCACCGGCGGCACCCGCTTCGACAGCGCCATCGTTTACGCCACGCCGACCTGGGCCGGCCTGAGCGCCACCGCCATGCTGGCGCTGGGCGGCGAAACCGGCAAGAGTTCGGATGCTGCCGCGCTGGCGGTCAATTACGAAAACGGTCCGCTCGGCCTGACCGGCGCCTACCAGCGCGACGACCACAACGGCACAGCCACTGCCGTCGTCAAGAATGCCTTTGTCGGCGCCAGCTACCAGGTCCGTAACACCAAGTTGCTGGCCGGTTTCGGCCGCGCGACGACCGACAACGACAACGGCATCAACACGGCGCGGCGCGAATGGATGATCGGCAGCCGGGCCTCCGCCACCCCCACCGGCCAGTTGCTGCTCGCCTACGCCGAGGGGCACACCGAGGATGCCAGCCCGAACGACAAGGGGCACGTCGCCACCGCAGGCTGGGTGGAAAGCATCAGCGCCCAGTCGCGCGTCTATGGCATCGTCTCGGCGCACAAGAACGCCGCCGGGTCGGCGCTGGTACCGATGGGGACCAGCTCGGCCGGCAACTACGTGGTCAATCCGGGTGATTCGGCCTATGGTTTGGCCTTGGGCTATCAGTACGCTTTCTAAGGGCAACCTTGTGTTGCCATGCTGACTTCTTCGTCGGCATGGCAACAAGAGCGCACGTCGTTCCCGCGTAGGCGGGAACCCAGTTCGTCGATTTTCTGGATTCCCGCCTGCGCACCCCAAGGGTACTTCCTGCGGGGCGCGGGAATGACATTTTCCAAATAACCGTGCGTTACCCGATCTCGGCAAAGAGATGAGTCCCCGCCTACCCCTCTCTCAAATCAATCCGTATTTTTTCAGCTTGTCGTGCAAGGTAGTGCGGGCGATGCGCAGCGCATCGGCCGTGCGCTGGATGTTGCCCTGCTGGCGCGAGAACTCGTCGTCGATCAGCAAACGCTCGTAGTTCTCGACCGCCTCGGTCAGCGAGGGCGCCTCGCTGGCGCCGATGACGTGGCCGCCGATGCCGAGCACATGGCAGTCGGCGGCATTGCGCAATTCACGGATATTGCCCGGCCAGTCCTGGGCCATCAGGCGGCGCAGGGTTTCCGGGGTCAGGGGCGGCGGCGGCCGGTTGTAGCGCTTGGCGGCATGGAGCAGGAAGCTGTCGTAGAGCGCCGGGATGTCCTCGCGCCGTTCCCGCAGCGGCGGCAGTTCGATGCGCACGACGTTGAGCCGGTAATACAGGTCGGCGCGGAACTTGCCCTGCTCCGACCAGGCCTTCAGGTCTTCCTTGCTGGCCGCAACGACGCGGCAATTCACCGGAATCAGCTGATTCGAGCCCAAGCGCTCGACGACCCGCTCCTGCAGCACGCGCAGCAGCTTGATCTGCATGCTCATCGGCATGCTCTCCAGCTCATCGAGGAAAAGCGTGCCGCCGCTGGCGTACTCGATTTTGCCGATACGCCGCTTCTGGGCGCCGGTGAAGGCCCCCGCTTCATGGCCGAACAGCTCGCTGTCGAGCAGATTGTCGGCCATGCCGCCGCAGTTGATCGCCACGTAGTTTTCCTGGCCGGGGCGCGCCAGGTCGTGCAGGCAGCGGGCGACCATTTCCTTGCCGGTCCCCGTTTCGCCGACGATCAGCACATCGACCGCGGCATTGGCGACATCGAGGATCAGGCGGCGCACCTTCTGCATCTGCGGCGAACGGCCGATCAGGCGGGCCTCGAGGTCATCGCGGTAATCCAGGCGGCGGCGCAGGGATTCGACCTCGAGGACCAGTTCGCGTTTTTCCAGCGCCCGGCGCACGACATCGACCAGGTCGTCGATGGAAAAGGGCTTCTGCATGAAGTCGTAGGCGCCCTTGCGCATGGCCTCGACGGCGAGGGTGACGTCGCCGTGCCCGGTGATGATGATCACCGGCAGATCGGCGTCCTTCTCGCGCACCCGGCACAGCAGGTCCATGCCGCTGATGCCCGGCAGCCGCATGTCGGTGACGATGATCCCCGGAAAATCCGGCGTCAGATGGCGCTCGGCCTCTTCGGCCGAAGCGGTGGCGACGACCGGAATGCCGGCCAGTTGCAGCGCCTGCTCGCAGCCGAGGCGGACATTCGGATCGTCCTCGACGAGCAGGACTTGCAGGGGCATTTTCATGATGAGGTTTCCCGATTTTCGGCCGTAAATGGCGGCAGCAGCACGACGAAGCGCGCCCCGCCGCCCGGCGCGGGGCCGGCCAGCAGGTCGCCCCCGAAATCCCGCAGGATGTCGCGCGAAATGGTCAGGCCCAGCCCCAGGCCCTCGCCCGGCTGCTTGGTCGTGAAGAAAGGTTCGAACAGGCGGGTCAGCGCCTCTTCCGTGAAGCCGAAACCGCTGTCGGCAACGGCCAGCGCCAACTGCCCCGAGCTGGCCCGCTCGACCGAGAAGCCGAGCCGGCGTACCGCCTCGCCCTGCATGGCGTCAAGCGCATTGCCGATCAGGTTGACCAGCACCTGCTGCAGGCGGTTGCGGTCGCACCAGGCGATCCAGGCGCCGGCTTCGACATTGCGCTCGACCGTCACCTGCTCCCGGCGCAAGCGGGCATCGAACAGAAACAGTGCCCCGTCCACCGCCTGCGCCACATCGACCGCCGAATAGACGGCCGGCGACTTGCGGGCAAAGGTTTTCAGCTGGCCGATGATGTTGCCCATCTGCTCGATCAACTGTTCGACGATGGCCATGTTCTTCTCGGTGGTCGCCATGTCACCGCGGCGCATGAATTCGACGGCGTTGGCGGCCAGGGCGCGGATGGCGCCCAGCGGCTGGCTCAGCTCATGGGTGATGCCGGTCGCCATCTGGCCGAGCACCGCCAGCTTTGCCGCCTGCACCAGTTCGTCCTGGGCGGCGCGCAGGGTCTGTTCGGCGCGCTGGCGCTCGACCACCTCGCGTTGCAGGCCGGCCACCGCCTCCGACAAATCGGCCGTGCGCTCTTCGACCTTGCGTTCGAGTTCCTGGTTGGCACGTTCGAGCAAGGCGCGGGCCTCCTCGCGGCCGCGTCCCAGACGCTGGCGCTGGCGAGTGTAGAGGATGCCAAGCAGCAGGCAGCCGAAAGCGGCGACACTGAGCGCGGCATGGGTGGCGGCCTGCACGCCGACCGGGCGTAGATCGGAAAAGACAGCGATACGCCACGCAGTGCCCGGCAGGTTGCGGGACAGCGCCAGATACTCGCGCTCGCCCTTCATGCCCTGCAAATCGCCGCGCAGGTGTTTGGGGAGGCGAACCAGCGCGCCATCGGCGGCGCCGCTCAAGTCGATGTCGAGACTCAGTTCGCCGAGCGGATGGCCCGCGAACTGCTGACGGCCGATCTGCTCCAGGGTCGCGCGCTCTTTCGGTTGCAGGGTCGCGTAGCGCCACTCCGGCGGCGAGGCCAGGAGGACCACGTCGTTGCTGTCGACAATCAGGGCCGGTGCCTCCTGGGCCAGCCAGCGCCGCTCCAGTTCGTGCAGGCCAGACTTCACGACGGCGACGCCGATGATCCGTCCATCCTGCGTTTCGTCGCGTACCGGCAGCGCGAAGTAGTAGCCGGGCTCGTGGCGCACCGGGTCCACGGCGTAATGGCGAGCAGAGGTGCCCAGCACCGCATTGCGGAAAAACGGCATGTAGGACAGGTTGGAGCCCAGCAGATTGTCGGAAAAGATCCAGTCGCTGGAGGCGACGACCCGGCCGCTGGTGTCGAGCACGAAAATGGCCGGCCCGCCGAGATGGTCGTTCAGTTTCTGCAGGAAGTGATTGGCCGCCGCCTGCTGGACATCCTGCTGCTCGGCCGGCGCCCGCAGCAAGGCGAGGATGTCGGGATTCAGTTCGATGGCGCTGGGAATCGAGGCGTGGCGCGTGACTTCGCTATCGATCGCCGAGGCCAGAATATCCAGCTGGTGGCTGGCGGCGTCGCGCATGCGCTCGATGCCGAAATGCTCCGACAGGCGATAGGAAAACAGCCCGAGCAGCAGTACGGCGACCAGCAGGGCGGCAAGGCCGAGGGCACGGTGTGGCCGCGGCAGGGCGGTCGGCAGAAAAGCGTTGGGACGGGCCATGGTGGATGCTGCGCCGGCGGCCGCTCAAGCCCCTGCCATGAAGGTGCGTACGCCGGAACCGACGAACTGGACGCCGATGCAGACGAGCAGGAAGCCGGTCAGGCGGGCCACCACGTTGAGCCCCTCGGCCCCGAGATGGCGCGACACCCAGCGCGCCGAATGCAGCACCAGCCAGATCAGCAGGCAGGTGATGGCAATGCTGGCCACGGTCGCGGCATAGGCGGTGACGCGGCGCATGCCGCCGGACAGTTCGGCGATCTCCGAGGAAATACCGATCACCGTCGCCAGCGCCCCCGGCCCGGCGATGCCCGGCATGGCCAGCGGGAAGAATGCGAAGCTACCGTTGCCGCCGGCCGGCGCGGCGTCGCTGGTACCGAACAACATGCGGTAGCCGATGAGCGCCACGGTCAGGCCGCCGGCGATGCGCAGGGCGCCGAAAGAAATACCGAAGGCCTCGAGAATGAAAACGCCGGCGAACAAGCCTACGGTCAGCAACAAAAACCCGTAAAAACAGGCGCGCCGGGCCTCCCGCGAGGTGGCGCCGACCTCAAGGTCGGCCGCAAGCGACAGGAAGACCGGGATCTTCGACAACGGATTGGTGATCGTCAGCAGGCTGACCAGCCCGCCGAGAAAAAAGCTGATCGCCAGCCGGTTCAGGCTATCTACCATGTTCGACTATGCCCCGCGCTCAGTGGTGCAGGATCTTGGCCAGGAAGTGCTGCGCCCGCTGCGAACGCGGGTTGGCGAAGAAAGTGTCCTTGCTGTCGTCCTCGACGATGGCGCCCTGGTCCATGAAGATGACGCGGTCGGCCACCCGCTTGGCGAAGCCCATTTCGTGCGTCACGCACATCATGGTCATGCCTTCCTGGGCCAGTTCGGTCATTACGTCGAGCACCTCATTGACCATTTCCGGGTCCAGCGCCGAGGTCGGTTCGTCGAACAGCATGCAGATCGGGTCCATGGCCAGCGCCCGGGCGATGGCCACGCGTTGCTGCTGGCCACCGGACAGCTGACCGGGAAACTTGGCGGCGTGCGCCTTGAGGCCGACGCGGTCGAGCAGCTTGAGGCCCTTCTCGGTCGCCTCGTCCTGGCTGCGGCCGAGCACCTTGACCTGGGCGATGGCCAGGTTCTGGGTGATGCTCATGTGCGGAAACAGCTCGAAGTTCTGGAACACCATGCCGACCCGGGCGCGCAGCTTGGACAGGTTGGTTTTCGGATCGCCGACCGAGGTGCCGTCGACGACGATTTCGCCGGACTGGAAGGGCTCCAGGCCATTGACGCACTTGATCAGCGTCGACTTGCCGGAACCCGACGGGCCGCAGACGACGATGACCTCGCCCTTGGCGACCGAGGTGGTGCACTCCTTGAGCACCTGGAAACTGCCGTAATGCTTGCTGACGTTGGCAATCTTGATCATGGGATGTCTCCTTGGGCGGCGCTCAGGCCGGGGTGTATTTTTTCTGCAGACGCTTGACGATCTGCGACGCGGTAAAGCAGATGACGAAATAGACGGCGCCGGCGAAGAGCAGCAGTTCGACCAGCCGGCCGTCGCGGTCGCCGACCTTGTAGGCGGCGCCGAAAAAGTCGGCCAGTGCCGAGACATAGACCAGCGAGGTGTCCTGGAACAGGATGATGGCCTGGGTCAGGAGCAGCGGCACCATGTTGCGGAAGGCCTGCGGCAGCACCACGAGGCGCATGGCTTGGCCATAGGTCATGCCCAGTGCCGACGCGGCGGCAATCTGTCCCTTCGGCACGCTCTGGATGCCGGCACGGATGATTTCCGAGTAATAGGCCGACTCGAACAGCGCGAAGCCCATCATCGCCGAACTGAGGCGCAGGTCGCTGCCCGGCGGGAAGTCGAGCAGCGTCTCGATGAAGCGCGGCACGATCAGGAAGAACCAGAGCAGCACCATGACCAGCGGCACGGCGCGGAACAGGTTGACGTAGCCGGCGGCAAACCACGACAGGGGCTTGATCGACGACAGGCGCATCATGGCCAGCAGGGTGCCCCAGACGATGCCGACGACCACGGCCTGGGCGGTGATGGCCAGCGAAATCTTCATGCCGTCCCACAGGAAGGGCAAGGCGCCGGGGATGGAGGACCAGTCGAATTCGTACATGATTATTTGCCTCCGATGTAGCCAGGAACGGCAATGCGCTTCTCGAAGCGGTGCATCAGGGTCATCACGGTGACGTTGATGATGATGTAGGACAGCGTCACGGCGATGAAGGACTCGTAGGGCTGGGCCGTGTAATCGACCAGCTGGCGGCCCTGGGCGGCCAGTTCGAGGAGGCCGATGGTCGAGCAGACGGCGGAATTCTTGAAGATATTGAGGAATTCCGACGTCAGCGGCGGCACGACCAGACGGAAGGCCATCGGCAGCATCACGAAGCGGTAGGTCTGCGGCAACGTGAAGCCGAGCGCCAGGCCGGCATTCTTCTGGCCCTTGGGCAGCGAATTGATGCCGGCACGCACCTGCTCGGCAACCCGGGCACTGGTGAACAGGCCGAGGCAGACCACCGAGGCGAGGAATTGCTGCAGCACCGGGTTGGCCTGCTTGTAGGCGTTGCCGATGCTGGCCGGCAACAGTTCCGGCAGCACGAAATACCAGATGAACAGCTGGACGAGCAGCGGCACATTGCGGAACAGCTCGACATACGCAGTGGCGATGCCGGCCAGCGTCTTGTTCGGCACCGTGCGCAGGACGCCGACCAGCGCACCGAGCAGCAGCGCCAGCACCCAGGCGGTCAACGACAGCGCGATGGTCATTTTGAAGCCGGCGAACATCCAGCCCAGATAGGTGTCGTCCCCCGCCGCCGACGGCTGCAGGAAGACGCCCCAATTCCATTGGTAGCTCATGCTTAACCCCTTTCCCGAAGTTTCATTCCGGGGCGGCTTCACCCCGGAATGGGCCGGAATTACTCGAAGGCCTTGTCGTTCGGCGCCTTCATCAGGGCCTTCATATCGTCGGAGAGCGGCATGTTGAGATTCAGTCCCTTGGGCGGAATCGGATTCAGGAACCACTTGGTGTAGATCTTTTCAGCCTCGCCGGAAGTCAGCGCCTTGGTCAGCGCCGCATCGACCACCTTCTTGAAGCCCGGATCGTCCTTGCGCAGCATGCAGCCATAGGCTTCCTTGGACTGGGCGGTACCAGTGACGATCCAGTCGCCCGGCTTCCTGGCCTTGGCCATTTCGCCGTAGAGCAGCGCGTCGTCCATCATGAAGGCGACCGCGCGGCCGGTTTCCAGGGTCAGGAAGGATTCGCCGTGATCCTTGGCCGAGATGATGTTCATCTTCATCTGCTTGTCTTCGTTCATCTTGCGGATCAGGCGCTCCGACGTCGTGCCGGCGGTGGTCACCACATTCTTGCCGGCCAGGTCGGGGAAGTCCTTGATGCCAGAATCCTTCTTGGTCATCAGCTTGGTGCCGATCACGAAAATGGTGGTCGAGAAGGCCACCTGCTTCTGGCGCTCGGTGTTGTTGGTCGTCGAGCCGCACTCGATATCGACCGTGCCATTCTGCACCAGCGTGATGCGGTTGGCGGAAGTAACCGGCATCAGCTTGACGTCGAGTTTGGACAGCTTCAATTCGCTCTTGATGGCATCAACCACCTTCAGCATCAGCTCCTGCGAATAGCCGATGACCTGTTGCTTGTCGTCGTAGTAGGAAAAGGGAATCGAGGATTCGCGATGGCCAAGGGTGATGCTGCCGGCGTCCTTGATCTTCTTCAGCGTTTGGGATTCCTGCGCCATGGCGGAAGCGGAGCAGGCTGCCATGACGGCAGCGGCGATAACGATGCGTTTCATTTTTTATATCTCCTCAAAAGCGAAGCCGCCCTCGGCTCCCCGCTTCATCATACGCACATGCCATGCCAAGGACAACGGAGGGCAAAGCCCGAATCAAGCAACTGTTTTTAAAGTGATTTAATAACAAAAACCGCAACTGATCGTCGGTTTTCCGACAGCAAACCGAGATAACCATCGGTTTTCCGACAGATAGCATAAAGCCCCATGAAAAAAGCCGCCCGTGGGCGGCTTCTTCGGCTGGCGGTACAAAGCCTCAGTTGAATCGGGTATCGAGCCCCTGCTCGGCCAGCTCAGCGGCGCGCAGAACGGCGCGGGCCTTGTTCTGGGTTTCCTGCCATTCCGCTTCGGGATTCGAATCGGCGACGATGCCGGCGCCGGCCTGGACGTGGAGCTTGTGGTCCTTGATGACGCCGGTACGGATGGCGATGGCGACGTCCATGTCGCCGTTGAAGCTGAGGTAGCCCACCGAACCGGCGTAGATGCCGCGCTTGACCGGTTCCAGCTCGTCGATGATTTCCATGGCCCGCACCTTGGGCGCGCCGGAAACGGTGCCCGCCGGGAAGGTGGCGCGCAGCACGTCGAGGGCATCGAGACCCGGTTGCAGCTTGCCTTCGACGTTGGAGACGATATGCATGACGTGCGAGTAGCGCTCGACGATCATGTTCTCGGTCAGCTTGACCGAACCGACGCGGGCGACGCGGCCGCAGTCGTTGCGGCCGAGATCGAGCAACTGGGTGTGCTCGGCACGCTCCTTCTCGTCGGCCAGCAGTTCCTCGGCCAGCGCGGCATCCTCTTCCGGCGAGGCGCCGCGCTTGCGGGTACCGGCAATCGGCCGCACGGTGACCCGCTCGCCTTCCAGGCGGACGAGAATTTCCGGCGAGGCACCGACGACGTGGTAGTCCTCGAAGTCGAAATAGAACATGTAGGGCGACGGATTCAGGCTACGCAGCGTGCGGTACAGCGCCAGCGGGCTGGCCTGGAAGGGCTTGGTCATGCGCTGCGAGAGCACGACCTGCATGATGTCGCCTTCGGTGATGTAGCTCTTGGCCTTGAGCACGGCCTGCTTGAAGGCGGCCTCGCCAAAGGTGGACACCGCCGGCTCGGAATGCACCGGCTGCTCGCTGGGCAGCGTCACCGGGGTGCGCAGCTTGCCGAGCAGTTCCTTCAGCCGGCTGCGCGCCTTCTGGTAGGCGCCGGGGAAGCCGGGCTCGGCATAAACGATCAGGGTCAGCTTGCCGGACAGGTTATCGACAACCGCCAACTCCTCGGAGAGCAACAAGCCAATATCCGGTGTGCCGATTTCATCCGGCTTGTGGGTACGGGTCAGCCGGGTTTCGACGTAGCGCACGGTGTCGTAGCCGAAACAGCCGACCAGGCCGCCGCAGAAGCGCGGCAGGCCGCTGGCCGGCGGCGCGCGGAAGCGCTGCATGTACTTGCCGATGAAGTCGAGCGGATTGGTGTCGTCCTCGCGCTCGGCGATGCGGTTGCCAGTCAGCACCAGCACCTGGTGGCCATTGACCACGACGCGGGTCGAGGCAGCCAGACCGATGATGGAGTAACGGCCGAAGCGCTCGCCTCCCTGCACCGATTCCAGCAGGTAGGTGTAGGGACCGTTGGCCAGTTTCATGTAGATCGACAGCGGCGTGTCGAGGTCGGCAAACGTTTCCAGCGAAACGGGGATACGGTTGTAGCCTTGCGCGGCCAGCGCGTTGAATTCGGTTTCAGTCATGGGAAGCCTCGAAAATGACAGGGTGTTGCAAAACTGGTGCGCCGGGATGGCGCCAAACGGACGAGCGATCAGGGACGCCAGCGGCGCCAACGAAGCTCGATATTCCAGTGATGCAGGGTGGTCATTTCGTCAGGAGGTCTTGAAAGTGAGCGCTTGCCGGTGAGCAGCAAGCAGATCGGATACTAGCGCATCGCAATCGGCACTGTCCACCGGCTTGCCTTCGTTGTAACCATAGGGCACGCAGAAGGTCGGGCAGCCGGCGGCGCGGGCGGCGAGGATGTCGTTTTCGGAATCGCCGATATGCAGATTGCGGTCCGGCCGCACGCCGAACAGGCGGCAGGCGTGCAGGATGGGCTCAGGGTGCGGCTTCTTGTGGGCGGTGGTGTCGCCGGAGACGATCACTTCGAAGTAATCGCTCATCCCCATGCGTTCGAGCAGCGCCTCGGTGAACATGCCCGGCTTGTTGGTCACCACACCCATCTTGACGCCGCCGGCCTGCCAGGCCTTGAGGCCCTCGATGACACCCGGGTAGACCTGGGTGAAGCGGCCGTTGACCTCGGTGTAATGGCGCTTGAACGATTCGATGGCGGTGTGCAGCGCCTCAGCGGTCGGCGCCGTGTCGTGCGTCAGGCAACGCTCGACCAGTACGGCCATGCCCTTGCCGACGAAACTGTGCACTTCGGCCTGCGTGCGCTGTGGGGCGCCGATCTCGTCGAGCATCAGGCGGCAGGCCTCGGCCAGGTCGGCGATGGTATCGAGCAGGGTGCCGTCGAGGTCGAAGGTGACGGAGTGGAAGTGCATGGCGATCATCCAGAGACTAAGAGGTCAGCCCCGAGTATATAGCGGGCGCCGTGGCGGACACTTAACGGGCACTTAACGAACGCTTAAGCTGACCCGGTCGAAGCGTCCCTGCTCGTCCATGACCGTGATATCGACCCGACCCAACTCGCTCAGGCGATGAATAAAGGGCAGATGCGCCGGGCGCTGCCCGGCCAGCCGGCCGTTGACCAGCCAATACACCGGCCCGCGCTGGCCGCGGACTTCCAGGCGCAGAACCGGGCCCTGATCGGGACGAACCCGTTTGATCACCTCGCCCGAGGTGACGCCGGAAATGCGCAAGCCGGCTTCCGGATCGGACTGCCGCCGGCAGGCGGGGTCCCACGCCGGCGGCAAGGCCTTGCGCGCCAGATCGCCTCCCAGCCACGGTTCGAGCGCCGCCGGCCAGCGCACGGCATCGACCTTCCGGCGCGGACGAACGGTGCATTCGGCCGTGGTGCGCAGGCCGCTCTGGGCATCGATTTCGTAGCTGTAGCGCGCCTCGCCGCTGCGCAGACGGTCGGCAAAGGTCGGTGGCGCCGTGTCGTTGAGCAGCCAGGCCAGGGCCTGCCGGTGGCACAGGCCTTCCTCGGCCGGATCGTAGCGGGTACCGAGCGGCCAGCAGATCTTTTCCTGAGTGACCGAGGCGGGAGGCGTCCGCGTAATCGGCGCCTGCTGATCGAGGGCACTGAAGATATCAACCAGCAGCGGCGCGGCGATATTGGCGCCGAAGAAACCGGGATTCGGCGTGCCGTCCGGGCGGCCGATCCACACGCCGACAGTCAGGCGGTCGGAAACGCCGATAGCCCACGCATCGCGAAAACCGAAGCTGGTCCCGGTCTTCCAGGCGATGCCGCGGCGAATGCCGCTACCGGCCTCGACGGCACGGCCGACCGGGCCGCCGGATTCCAGGATGTCGCGGACGATGAAGGCCGCCCCCGCCGACAGCATGCGCTGCTCGACCCTGGGCGCATCGGGCGTATAGCGCGGCTTGCCGGAAACGCCCTGGCGGGCGAAGGCCGTGTAGGCGCCGACCAGTTGTTCGAGGGTCGTC
>DATGXM010000501.1:0-2047 GCA_035298985.1 Azonexus sp.
GGACGCCCGCCGCTGACCAGCACCGGCAGATGGGTGTCGCGCGCCAGCTGGGCGCCGCGCCGGATGCGGATCAGCGTACGGTCGGAAGCGGTTTCGCCGCCGAACTCGGCCGACGGCCGGATCAGGCCGCTGCCCAGCACGACGATGGCCTGCGCCCCGGTAGTGTCCGGCGCCCAGGCGCCGGCCCGGCTTTCCAGCGTACCCATCAGCGCCGTACCGACCGGCGGCAGCGCTTGCAGAAACAACAGCCCACCACCGAGCAGCGCCGCACCGTACGCCCAGCGCCGCTTGCGCCGCATCGCGGCCAGAGCCAGCAGGCAGAGACCGTTGCCGGGCGGCAGCAGGATCGCCACCAGCAGGCTCTTGAGCACGAAGGCGAGCGTCATGGTTTCACCGCCGGCCCGTTGCCGGGCGGCGCTGGCCAAGCCTGCGCGTTGCGTTGGGCATGATCGTCGTGTTGGTCTGCATCGTGCCCCAAGGTTATCACCCAGTCCGCATGACGGGCGAGGGGCTGACTCCTGAAAATCATGATGCGCGAATGGCGATCGCCCGGTCGTTGCGTCCGGCGCGCGGACCAACAATGAGCCATCGCATCACATCGCTACCGGGAGGAAACCAAGATGCCGAAGGAAAACCTGGGCCTGAGCCTCGACGGCCAGGGCAAGCCGCTGTGGCTGTCGCTGGAGCTGACCTACCGCTGCCCGCTGAAATGCTCGTGGTGCAACAATCCGCTCGATTTCGACAACTACGGCAGCCAGGAACTGAGCACCGCCGAATGGAAGCAGGTGCTCGACGATGCCCGGGCGCTGGGCGCCCTGCAGCTCGGCTTCACCGGCGGCGAGCCCCTGCTCCGCGACGACCTGGAGGAACTGGTCGCCCACGCCGAGCGCATCGGCCTGTACAGCAACCTGATCACCTCCGGCATCGGCCTGACCGAAGAACGCCTGCTGGCGCTCAAGGCGGCCGGCCTCAAGCACATCCAGCTGTCGGTGCAGTCCTCGCAGCCGGCGCTGACCGACGCCCTGGTCGGTGCCCGCGCCCATACCCTGAAGATGGAAGCCGCCCGCCTGATCAAGCAGCACGGCTTCCCGATGGTGCTCAACGTGCCGGTCTTCAAGCAGAACATCGGCGAGGTCGACGCCATGATCGCCTGGGCGGCCGAGCTGGGCATCGAATACATCGAATTCGCCAACATCCAGTATTACAACTGGGCGCTGATGAACCGCGACGAGCTGATGCCGACGCTGGCCCAGGTGCGCGAGGCGGAAGCGGTGGTCAATCGCTGGCGCGACAAGCTGGGCAACAAGACGACCATCTACTTCGTCATCCCCGACTATTACGAAGGCCGCCCCAAGGCCTGCATGAACGGCTGGGGCGCCATCCACCTCACCGTGGCGCCGGACGGCATGGCCATGCCCTGCCAGGAGGCGCGGGTGATACCCGGCCTGCAGTTCGAGTCGGTGCGCGACAAGCCGCTGGGCTGGATCTGGCACGAATCGCCGCTGTTCCGCAAATACCGCGGCGTGGACTGGCTGCCCGAGCCGTGCAGTTCGTGCTCGGAGAAAGACAAGGACTTCGGCGGCTGCCGCTGCCAGGCCTTCCTGCTCACCGGCGATGCCGGCCACACCGACCCGGCGTGCAGCCGCTCGCCGCACCACGGCGTGGTCCAGCAGGCGGTCGCCGTGCGCGAACAGGCCATGCGCTTCCAGAAGCCGCTGATCAAGCGCTCGGCGCAGGCGGTGATCACCGATTTCATGAGCGCCTGAACCATGCGCCATCCCTTCGACTCGGCCCTCGCCACCCTCGCCCTCGGCCTGCTGCTGACGGCGGGTCTAAACGTACTGCTCCGCTACTGGATGGGCTGAGCATGGACGGCGCCACCTTCGACCTGCTCGCCCGCTGGCTGCATTTCATCGCCGGCATCGTCTGGATCGGCCACAACTACTCCAGCGTCGTCCAGCGACCGACCTGGCAGCCGCTCACCGCCGCCGACCTGCGCGATCCGGATAGCCCGCGCCTGCGCGCCGTGATCAACCGCGAACACGGC